>NZ_JBCOME010000020.1:0-60745 GCF_040924365.1 Ruminococcus sp. 1001136sp1_2201st1_G3_2201SCRN_220225
ACTCAACTGACGGAACAGCAGGTCTTACACCTTACGGTAAGACAATAAATGTAGTGACTTTCAAGTCACACAAAACAATTCGCATCACTGTGCAGTATTGTACGCGCCACACTTCTCGCCTCTTTTCTCGAACATTTGTTCTTTTTTGTCTATTATAGACACTTTCAATAAAAATGTAAAGTGGTAATCTTCCCCAGGAATCCTTTCGTCCTAAATATCGGGACGAACCCCACTCTATATCGGACAAAGGCTTTCTTTTTACAGCTGCGACGACATAGAAAAAGGCTGCTATGCCAGGTTCTCCATAGCATAGCAGCCCTCTGTCACTTTTCCTATTCAAATAAGTTCTGCTGTTCATAAGGCACATACCGTTCCAAAAGGACAGGAATCTGACGCAGCATTCCTTGTGCCTGCTTTTCCTCCCATAGCCAGGATCTGATCTGGTCTTTTTCCAGAACAAGGGGCATCCGGTCATGAACCGGACGCATGGAAGCGTTTGCTACGGTAGTCAAAATTACAAACCGGTCTTCCTTATCAAACCGATCATAAAAGCCAGCCAGATAAAGAGGCTTTCCATCTTTCCGGTAAAATGTATTTTTCTCTTTTTGTCTGCTCCATTCATAGAATCCGGCAGCTGGAATCACCGCCCGGTGGTAATGGATTCCATTTTGAAACATTCTTTTTTCCATTACCGATTCCACACGGGCATTGAAAATCACGCCTTTTTTCTGCCAGCCAGGATATCCCCAGGCCTTGCTGCAAAGCTGTAAATTTTTGAAATCGTTACTTACAATCACAGGAGCCGTTTCCGTTGGATGGATGTCTCCTGTTACGTGCATCCGCTTTAAAGAGGCATCCACTTCTGATACCACGTTCCGGATATCCAAATAGGTTTCCTCATCTATATAGAATCTTCCACACATACCTGCATTTTCTCTGACTTTCCCATTTTTTTAACTGCAATTTTCCCTGGAATTCATAGTGTCACGCATTCTATTTGGAAATATACAAAACACCAAGCGTACCCGGACCACAATGGCTTGATACAACGCCGCCTGCCCGGGTTTCTAATATTTCCTCAAAGATGCCAAGATTTTTTAGATAAGTCCGGACAGTCTCAACGATTTCCCGGTCACAGCCTGAATGCGTGATAAATACGCGCTCCTGTCTTGCATTTTTTAGATCCTTTTCCATATCTTTTACATAGGACAGTATCACAGAGGCAATTTTTCCCCGGTACTTTTTAGAAGCATTCATAGCCCCATCTTCCACTACAATTTTAGGATGTAGCTTCAAAACACCTCCAGCCATGGCTGCTACCGCATTACAGCGTCCTCCACGATATAAATAAGTAAGTGTATCCACTACAAAACTTGCTCGCACATTTGGCTTTAATTTTTCGATCTCAGAGACGATTTCGGAAGCAGTCCGGTTCTTTTTTGCCATAATGGCAGCTTCCACTACAAGAAGCCCGATTCCTGTAGAAAGATTTGCAGAATCAATCACCGTGATCTGCCCGGAAGCTCCCAGTTCTTCGGCAGCAAGGCGCATCACATTTCCAGAAGTGGACATACTTGATGAAATAGAAAAGCAGACAATTTCCCTTCCAGCCGTAACATAAGGGCGAAAAAGCTCTATGGCATCTGCCATGGCCGGAGCGGATGTTTTGGGCGTTGTCTTATTTGCATCGGACCAGGCATAAATCTGATCCGGAGTAATATTTTTCCCATCTTCAAATTCCTGATCTCCCAAAAGAATATGAAGGGGAAGAATGTCAATCTCATACCGAGCTAATAACTCTGGCGAAAGATCGCAGGTACTATCTGAAATAATTTTTACCATGTTTGTTTCCTCATAACATTTCTTTTATGTGTTGTCAATTCTTGTTACTTGCCAATACATCCTTATATTCCAAACAGATTCTCGGCGTTTAAATAAGCAATCTTTTCTTTTTCCTCAAATGGCAGCTTTATTTTTTCTAAATACATTTTGGAATTTTCAGGTTTACAATATGGATAATCTGTAGCCCACAGGATCCTTTCTGCACCCACTTTGTTCCGGCAAAACAAAAATCATCCTCGTAAAACATCCCGCTTGGAGTTATATACATATTATTTTTAAAATAATAGGAAATATTATGTAATAGTCCTGTAAACGCAGCCGGGAGCATATCATCCATCCGGTTAAAATAATAAGGTAGCAGTTCTCCCCAGTGTCCGCAGATCAACTGCAAATTTGGAAGACGGTCAAAGATTCCGGATAGTATCATCCTCATATACTGCACCCAGGCATCATAGTGCCAGCCAATGCCGTGTCCCGCAAAAACATTTGCCACTGCCACAGGCCAGCTTCCCTGATAATAAGTCTTCGCAACCTCTGTTGGCACTTCCCCTGGATGAAGCATAACTGGAACTTTTAACTCCTGTGCCATTTCAAAAATTGGGAAAAAACGGTCCTCATCAAAATAAGATTCCTGATAAGCACCATTAAAAATAATCCCCTTTAATCCAAGTGTTTTTACGGCGCGTTCCAGTTCTGTCAGGGCAGCACCTGTATCTCCTACCGGCAAAACAGCAAACCCATAAAAATTTCCTGGATACTGTTTACAATACCCTGCCAATTCCTCATTTGCCATCTGACAAAGAACAACCGCCTGTTTCGGATCCAGATACGAGGGAGAATTGTTTCCATAGCTTAAAATCTGGCAGTCAATTCCATGTGTTTCCATAAATTCCAGACGTTTCTCCCCAACCTCTGTAATTTCTCCTTTCGCGACAAACTGCTGAATGAAGTTGGCCTTTGCCTTTTGCGCCAGAGTAAGATTCTTTTTCTCTAAGAGCTTTTGGTATTCCCCATTTACTTTCTCTGACATAAAATGTTCTTCTACCGTAATCACCTTTGAAATCTGTTCCATGCTCACACATCCTTTTTTAGAATCTATCTATTCTTTTTTCCGCTCGCCAATAATTTCACCCACAAATACATAGTGTGGCTGCCAGCCGCCTTTAAAATCTGGATAAACTTCTGGTTTTGCCGCATAATATTCCTGGATTTCCGGGGCTAAATCTTCCCGTGAGAACTGGTGCTGATACAGCTTCTTGCAAAGAAATGTACACTCTGCTTCCTCAAACGTGACACCCTGTCCCATTTTTACAGGTGTAAAACCTACTGCTTCTATTTTATTTTCATCCCGTCCGGAGTGTGATCCAAGATATCCCAATGCCTTACGGCTGGTTTCCGGATAAAAACTGACAGTAAAAATATCACTTTCTTTTAATACCTCACTTGTGTAACGGGCTGGATGGACATATACGGTTACCGTAGACCTACTGTTCCCAGCTGTCCCCCAGATATTCCCAAGGCTTCCCCAGCTTACCGTACAACAGTTATAATGCTGTATATTCCCAGCTGTCACAAGCGCCCATTTCTTATCAAATAATTCAAATACCTTGTATTCTTTCCTTTTATAATCCTGCATAACAGCCCTCCGGTTCTGTCTATTTTATGAAAATTTGTTTCTCTTACTATTAGAATATCAATCTACCAATAATGGCGCAAGACTTTCTTGCAATTTTTCGGACGGAATCATATTACTTCTTTCACCGCCATATAAACCAGAGTAGTTGCCTTCATAAGTTTTCCATCAATTCCATCCGGTTTACATGTTTCTGGAAAAAATTCATAACGCGCTTACTCTGATGTTCCACCAAAAAGGGAAGTGCTATCTCTTCAACACTTCCCAAAATTTGCTATATATTCCAATACGAATCAGTTTTTTTCACGAAACATGTTTTCTTTATGATAATTTATTCCGGTAATCCTCCAGTTGAAGAAATATCCCAATAATATATACCTCCAAATCAACTACTTTGACAATCATCAAGTAGAACATATCCGTAAGAATAACTTACCTGTATTTTAAGGATTTTAGATATGCGTCCCGACATTCTGGAAATTGATATGGGTTCTCTTCCAGGCGATCATATGCTTTTTCTATACATGTCAGCAAATGTTCTGCCGCTATATTATTCCCCAGCCGATATACAAGATAATATAGGCATTCATCTAATTGTTCTTCCGCACGCTCTGTAACAATTAGTTTATAAACCATATTTCCCCCTCATTGCGCTAAGCGATTCTCTGGCATCTTTTACGCTTTCCTCTTTAATCTGCCTTTCGGAAGTTTCCAGCGCCTGATACATTCTTAGCTTCTTCATGGCTCTTTCATAATTTTCAATACTCATAATCACCATATCGCCATATCCATTCTTGGTTATATAAACTGGTTCCTCACTTCTATGGCAAAGTTCGGATATCTCTGCTGTGTTTTTCAAGTCTTTAATCGGAATAATCTGTGGCATATAAGGCGCCTCCTTTGATGGGATTATCATACCATAATTATGACATTGCAACAATTGCTGATAGAAAAATATATCATACAAGTTTACGGATTCTCACAAATCATTCCATACCCATATCTGTCATCTCCAAATTCTCTCTTATTCACCAGCATTACTCCAAGATGGCAGTATTTATCACATTTCAGTTTCTCATCTGTTTCAACCACTTCACGGATAAATGTTAAAATACTTTTTAATGGATATTTGGAATCCGGCGTGGTAATTGCAATGTAGCCTTCGTGTTTTTCCGAAGTTGCATAAAGCATTCTTATCATAAAAGAAAAAAAGATGGCTAACGACAACCACCTTTCTCTCCGTTACATGTTTCATTATATTTTTATATAACAGCGAAACAAAATTTATTTTCTCCTGCGTCAACTAATAGTGACTGATCCGTTTGCGGCACACTTAATTGAAAATGTTCCTCCAGCACCTTTTCCTGTTTTTATGTGCTGGCAATAAAAATATCCAAGCGCAACATCACCTGCTTTTGAAGCATCTTTTGTAATCACCTTATAAACATTAGGTACAAGAATCTTGCAGTCAGGAGTTGCATTTGTGCACTCTGCCTTTTTTCCATTATATCTAAAAGTAGCCTTCAAAATATATTTTACAAACACCGTATTCGTATTTTTATCTTTTACCCGGTAAGTCTTTATAGCTGATGTGGTTTTCCATCCAGCTCTTGCGAGAGACGGAATTTTTTCTTCATAAGACTCAATTTCAATCACCGTATCTTCATCAAGATCAATGTATTCCCTTTTCAGTAAAACGGCATTTTCCTTATTTTCATATGGCTTGATTTCAGTATCTGCCTTTACCGTCACCATACTACCAAGGGAAATAATCATAGTTAATAATACACACAACAAACTTTTCATTTTTCTCATAAAGAGCCTTCTTTGTAATTATCCTATTTTTAAATCGAGAAATGGATTCTTTTCTCCCCTCCTTCCCATTCCCACTACATTTCCGATTTAATTTTGTAAATCAACAGTAATACCATCTCCAACTGGAACCGCCAGGTCTTCCGGTGCCTGGTCTTCATCATATACTGTTCCTATTTCTTCTATGTAAGCATCTTCCGATTCCTTCTGCTCATAGGAAACCGTTTTTCCTGTAGTTCCTGAATAGTGATAGAGCTGCAGCGTTAACTGTTTTGCATGATCCAAAATTCTCCAATCTTGTAATTCAAAAATTAGATTCGGTTTATCATAGGAAGTGAGATTAAAAACATATTCATTTCCCAAATCGTCCTTCCCGCGAAGCCAGAATTCGTCGTCCTCCGTCATATCGGAATATGATCCAGAAATGGTACATCCGAAAATATTATATTTCATTTCTGAAATCAAAAACGTCTGATTCTTCTCAATTGGGATAGACACTTGAATGTCAATTTCTTTTGTGTCTGCCTGCAGTGCTTCTGGATCTGCTGTAAATGAAAAACTATATACATCCCTTTCTTCAACCTGCTCATTTTGATTTTGGAAGGTTCCTATTTGAATTTCAAATTTCTGGGAATGATCAGCTCTACTTCGATTAAATTTCGCTGCAAAGTATTTGGAAGTCACTTTTTCTGATCCGCTACTGTTATCAAGCGAATATTGATTTTCTAACGCTAATGACTCGCCATCAACTGCGACCTGAATGCTGCTCATGGAAATATCATTTTCGCCTTTTTCATCCGTCAGGGAATATGCAATCCAAAGGCTTTTTGCATCCGCTGCAACTTCCTCTAACGAAACCGCAATTCCATTTTTTTCGATTGTCTTTTGAATTGTTTTCACATATTCATCTGTTTCCTTCTCAATTCCCAAAATCCGGCCAATAAGAGAAGTCATTTTATACCAGGCTGCTTTTACCTCATTCTGATGTGTAAGTCCACCACCAATAGCAGCCACTAATATGATACAGGCTGCTGCAACCCGTATGTAACGCTTGACTCTTACGATTTTATTTTCTTTCCACGGTTTCGCCGCCTGATAAATGTATTTCTCATCTATATCCTCAAATGCCGTTAAAAAATCCCATCCTTTATTATCCCTCATAGCCAGCCTCCTTTAATAAACCATAAAGTTTTTTCCTGCTACGAGCCAAAACTGACTTGATCTTACTTTCCCCACAGGCATGTCGGTCTGCTATCGCTTTTACAGGATCCATATACCAGTAGCGTCTAATAAAAATATCCCGGTCACGTTCCGAAAGCGTTGATAAAAAGTGGTCAAATAATTTTACAAGTTCTTTCTTTTTTAAATAAATTTCAATATCAGAAGAAATTGCACTTCCAATTTTTTCCACTTCCCCAGCAATATCTTCCATATGTGAATCCACCCGTTTCTGCGCATTTCTTTTCCGATAACGGTCGATTGCTGTATTTCTTGTTATTTTTGAAACAAAGGAAGACAAAATAGATGGTCTTCTTGGAGGAATGCTGTTCCAGGTAAAAAGCCATGTATCATTTACACACTCTTCAGAATCCTCCCTGCTGTATAAAATATTGTGTGCAACTATATAACACATATTTTGATATTTATTTTTGGTCTCTACAATTGCATTTTCATCTCTGGCAAAATACAAATTAATGATCTGTGCATCATCCATCCTGCGCTGTTCTCCCTTTTCACCTTATATCACGTATTTTATTTCAATTGGTCGCATGAAAAATGTATTTTTTTTATTTTTTTTGCAGAAAAGGAAATGAAATATATTTCGTTCCTAATTCCTTTTCTGCATTTCCACTTACTGGTCAATTACTTCTGTCATATAAGCTCCCTGACCATCTACCGCAGTAACTATTTCTTTTCCGTCTTCTGTTTCAATAATCTGCCCCACTGATACCTGATCCTGTGGTCCGTTGATGCTTAAATCTGGATCTTCGTCAAATGTGGCCAGCGGGTACATTACCCTCTCTCCATTTGCATTGAAAAATTCATGTAATTCAACTCCAGAACTGGCAGCCACTGAAGCTGTTCCAATCAGCATACACGCTGCCGCTCCAATCCAAAACTTTTTTCGTTTCATCATGCTGCTCCTTTCTCTTAACCGTGATTATTTTTTATATCCACAAATACTACAGGTCTTCTTCAAAAACGGATAACTATGTTTACTGCAATATGTCCATGGAGTGTAAGTTTTTATCCCCCTACGATGGCATTTATTACATTTGTTTGAGATAATCAGCCGTTCTTTGTAACAGATTCCAGCTGTTCCAACTGTTCGAAAATCTGTCTTTTTACCAACAGCTTCTAAATATCGCGCCGGATGTTCACAAGGCGCATTTGTCGCATAGGAAGAAATCGCTTCAATCGGTTCTGTTACAAAAGATCCATCTTCATTTACTCTGACAATTCTTTCCTTAGCACCAGTTTCTGTCATATAAATGTTTCCACTGGAAATTACTTCCTGCGCTTCATTTTCCGCACCCATTACAGGGATACCCTGCCCTGCCATATTTCCCATAATTGTAACACTTGTCATAATAATTGCCATCCACTTTTTTAATCCACTCATCCTTTTTACCTCGTTTTCTTAAATTTTTCCCTATAAGTTGTAAATAAAAATTTTTAGAGCCCTCCCTCCAAAGTTTCGTTATTCCTTTTTCACTATATATCACGTAAAATTTCGGTATCCGTTGCATCCTTGCTAAAAATAATTTATTTTATTCTCAAAACCTCCAGCCCTAATTTGGCACACAAACAGGATCCGTTTATAATCTGTGTCTTGGCGTTTTATAAGTAGCCGTAGAGCAAAAGCCCCCGACAGCATAGTTCCAAAGATCCATACTATCGGGGGCTTATCCCTCATCTCATCATAATTTCCATATTCTCCTGACGATATAAAGCTTTATCAAATTGTACTTTTTTATAAATTACAGATCAGAAATAGTGCTGTTCCACAACTTATTTTTCAGCCAGACTGTCAAGGCATCTTTTTATGTCCTCTTTTTGCATGCACTCAATGGTCCAGGTGCGTTCTTTTGTTTCCGGCAGATAGCCAAGCACTTCCTCCCAGGGAAGGTTTCCGCTTCCAAGTCCGATATGGGAATCCCGGTCGCCGCAGTTGTCGTGGATATGAACATGGCTTACATAGGGAGCCAGATTTTTCGCCCACTCCCTGACATCCAAAGAAGAATAACAGTGCGCGTGTCCGATGTCCAGGCACAGCTTGAAGTTTGGCTGGTTCACCCTCTCATAAACATCCAAAAGAAGCCGCCAATCATCATCAAATACATTTTCCAGCACGACTTCAAGTTCTGTTTTGTTTTTCATAAATTCCTGCCAGAATTTGGCAACCTGCTCCGCCCAATATTCTTTGTAGTAAACATACGGGTTCATGCCAGAGTGAAAGACAATCTTCTTAGCGCCAAGGTGAAGCCCCGCCTCATAGCACTGGTTGAATCTTGTCATGGTAGCTTCCCGCACCATACTGTCATATGCACAGGGGTTCACATCCAGAAACGGACCGTGAAGGATCAGATCCCTGGTTCCTATCTCTTTCATTTTCTCCCAGTACGTTTTGATTGAATCCGAAAGCTGATCCAGGTTATCCGAAATAGAAAAATCAATGCTCTCGATCCCAGTTCCATACTCTTTTACCAAAGCCTTCATGTCATCATCTAAAACTAAATGGCTAATATATATCATTTTTTTCCTCACTTTTTTTGCGAAGCTGCTCCTGCCTCTTTTAAATGGCAGAACAGGCAGGAGCCCTTTAAGGCTTTGCTGCCTGTTCTATCTTTTTTATTTTACTGTGATCTTAATTTTTTTCGATTTGGAACCGGATTTTACCGTAATGGTGGCAGTTCCTTTTTTCTTTGCAGTGATCACACCTTTTGCGGTAACAGTTGCCACCTTCTTATTGGAAGTGGTATAGGTTACCTTCTGCAGGGAGGTGATCGGGCTGATGACTGGCTTTAATGTCAGTTTCTTGCCCTTTTTCAGGGTTGCCTTAGAAGCAATGCCTATGATCTTGGTTGTCTTCACCGCCTTCTTTTGTACCGTAACGTTGACCACCTGTTTTTTGCCGCTTGCAAGTGTGATGGTGACTTTTGCTTTTCCAGCTTTCAGTCCTTTTATAGTACCCTTGCTTGTCACTGTTACAATCTTTTTGTTGCTGGTTGTCCAGGATTTTACGGAATCTCCATTTGCAAGACCGCTCACCTTCACCTTTGTGGTAGACTGTTTTACCTTCAGCTTTATACTGGTGGCATTTACTTTGATGGTTGGGGTAAGTTTACTTCCTACAGTGCGGGTTTCCGTTCTTCCCTTGTTGCTGGTGCGTTTCTGTGTTTCGGGGGCAAATACCGTTGCTCCCGATACGGTTGTCCAAGGACCAAATACCTCCGGAACTTCCGTCGGTGTCGGAGTCGGCGGAACGGGTGTCGGGGTAGCCGGAACCGGAGTTACAGTCGGTGTCGGGGATGGGGTATCGGTACGCTGTACCACAATGGTATAGTCGGTTGTCTTTCCGGATTTGGTGGTAACGGTAACCTTTACCTCTGCTTCTGCCTCTGGATTTGTTTTATCAAAATACATGGCAATTCTGTGTGCTGCACCACTTCCGGTTACTTTTCCAAGAACCGTTACCTTGCTGGTGCCACGGACTCCCACAGCGGTAACCGATGCGCTGCTGTCTGCCGGTTCTGCAAAGATATTTAAAAATTCCCGGCTCTCTTTATAGATTGCCCGGTAGCTGGTTGTTACACTGCTAAATTCCGGGGACAGCGAAATCCGGTTTGCCGTATTGGAGTAGGTATTGCTGGTGCTAAGTGCCATGTTCGCAAGAACCGGAGTGGAAATATCCTGGGAAATATGGAAAGTATATTCCCTGCTCTTTCCCATACCGCTTACAGTTACCTTCACATCTGTGGAGCCGCCGCTTACATCCGCTACAAAACTTCCTGCATACGCCTGTCCATTTACAGTTATGGTGCAGCCTTCCGGTGCTTTAAAATCAAAGGTCACTTTGCCGGTATTCTCTGCTACCGTTAAATTATATTTTAAGGTATCTTTTCGGAAAGCAGAAGGCCAGGTCACTTTTCCAGTATCTGCTGTGACTGTCACGCTGTCCAGATAGGCTCCATTTGTTTCCAGAGCCATCAGATAGTTGGAATCGTTTTTGTAATAAAGGGTGCCCTCACGGTCTGCACAGATGGTACTGATGCAGTATTCCTGCTGGTCACTTGCCGGGCGGAAAAGCTCTACGGCTGTTCCGGAGGTCTGTCCCGGTTCATCGGACAGCATATAAATACCGCCTGGTTTTGCATTGTAGGTAAAGTACAGATAGACTCTTCCATCTGCCTGTCCATCCCCATTATAATCCTGGTTTTCGTAGGCCGTAGACAAAAGAGGCGCTGCCTGGGGATAGCCTGGGATGGATACGTTATATGCCAGAGAGATCCCGGAAGCGGTTTCAGTTAAGACTGCAAAATGATGACCGCCATCGGAACTAAACTGTTCGCCATTTCCGCAGACACCTACATAGATCCTCCCCTTATATACAACCGGGGAAGCAGTTACCATGCCGCCAAGGTTATAGCTGCAGGCAGTTCCAAAGGTGCCGTCTGCATTCATCTGCACGCGGTACAGATACCCGCCTTTGGTGGTGAAATATACATAACCATTATTATAAACGATAGTAGAACGAATATCTCCATGGCTTGTCATCTTATCCATGAGCAATCCGGTATGTGTGTTTACGGAATACAGGATGGCGGAGTTGGTATCTGTTCCTTCTGAAGAACCGTCGTCGGAACCAAATATCAGGTAATCGGATGAGGCATAAGAACCAGCCCAGTAAAAGCCGCCCTTATGGTTGTATTTCCAAGTGCAGTGTTTAATCTCCGTTCCTGTGGATGGATCCTCGTCTGTAACAGACAGACAGAAATAAGAGCCTGCTGTAGTCTCAGAATTCCAGGTTCCGGTATAGATATAACCATCCTTGTAAGTGATCGGGGAAAGTGTCTGACCTCCCAGGGACTCACTGATCCATAAGGACTTTAAGGAAGTAGCACTGACCGCCTGGATCTGACCGCCGCCGATCTGTGCAAAGAGCATTCCCTCTGCATAGGTAAGGGGGATCATGGCATACTGCATATTTCCAGAGAGCTGTTCGCTGGTCTGAAGGATTTCCCCTGTGTTTTTATCCAGCTTATAGATAAACTGTCCAGACGCTACATAAACTGCTCCGCCCAGGATCAGTGGTGGTGTGATGGCTGCCTCCCAGCCCACTCCGATCCTTTTGGTCCATTTTAACAGGGTGGAATCCGCACTGGTTGGGGTGCTGCTTCCGGTAATGCCGTTATTTGTTTCACTGTTTCGAAAATTGATCCAGTCATTGTCCGTGATCTCCGGCTGCGTAGCATCCTGTTTTACCAGTTCTGCACTAATGTCGGAAACCTCGCCGCCGGTAAAACTGCCCTGCTGGGAAATATAGCCATATTTAGAAATATTCCACGTATAGGCTTCTCCTTGAAGGATGTTCTCATAAACCATCAGGGAATCGGCGGAAGGGGTAAGGCGCTCCCCATCCTTGTCATATACGCTGATGACCGCATCCTCCGGGGTTACCTGGAAACTTACTTTGTCACTTGTGCTTTTATGAACCAGGATGGTGTAGGTGCCGGTGGAGGTATAGGTTTTCTCTGCCAGGGCAGGATCCGCATAGGTGTTTGCCTCTGACATGGAGAGCGTCACTTTGGTATCACCGGTGTCTGCCAGTGGAACGCTCACAGCCGTATCTGTAGAAGAAAACGGAACCTCTTTTACTTCGCCTGTGGTTACATTTTCACTGGAAATGGCAAGCTGATACCAGTTGCCGGAAAACGCTTTTGGAACCACCTGTAAAGAAGCAGTAGAAACTGCTACCGTTGCCTCGTAGTCCCTTGTAGTTCCTGTCGTGTCAAATTTCGGAAGGATATTTTTTGCCAGGTCCTTGTCATCCGGCAGGCAGGCCTTGAGATCGGAAAGGTCAAGACGGCGTTCTACCAGGATCTGGTAAACCTGCTTGTCCCCTTCTGTTCCTGCGGTGATAGTATAAAGTGCTCTTTTGGAGCCATTTTCTCCGGCTGCAAAAACGGAGGCAGCTATATTGTAACGGGTACCATCTGTGTATCCGCTTTTTGACATTTCCGCATTCTGTTTTTCTCCGTCCAGTCCCGTGGTTTCCAGCTGAAGGACGGATCCCTCCGGTGCATTCCCTGCCAGATCCGCTGTGATCCAGAAGGATGCGGAATCCATGTTGGAACCATATTCTGCCACATAAACCTTGCCGCCAAACTCTGCGTCAAGATCAGACATACGCTTTAATCCTACGGTAGAAGCACCGCTCTGGCTGGTATATAAGGTCAAGTTCTGAAGGTAGCCACCCTCATCCTGCGCATCGGTTTCTGGCATGATGATAGGATCTGTCTCCCCTTCAAATCCCTCCTGGGAATCAGAGGCTTCAAAGTCCTCTTCTCCTGAAAAATCTTCTTCTGCTTCCCCGGAGGTAAACCCGGTAAATTCAGAAACGCTTGCAAAAGAATCCTCACTTTGTGTGTCTTCGGATTCCTGGGAACCACCCTCAAAAGAATCCGTCTCATCTGTAAAAAATCCATCCTCTTCTGCGGCATAAGCGGTGTTTAACGCATACACCGGAAGATTTCCAGCTAACAGGGCCGCAGACAAAAGTCCGGTCAGCCATTTTTTCATTGTTGGTTTCATTCAGTTCTCCCTTCTTTTCTTTGCTTACGCCGTTATTTTGGGCTTTTTCTTGCTTTCTTTTTTAAACCTTTTCTTTGCCGTTACAAAAAAGAGAGCAAAACCAGTTTCCAATACCGCAATCACCAGAAGAAATTTTGTTGTCAGACTTGCTTTTTGGATTCCTCTTGTCACACTTCCTGCAAAAGATTCCTCCTGAGCCTGGTTCTTTCCAGTTGTATTTGTAACTGTGGTTTTCGTTTCTTCTGTAAAACCATCTGACGCCTCACTTTTTTCTTCTACCACCGGGGAGGGAGTGGCTTTTTCCATCACCTTCTCCCCTGCTATGGTATAGCCAGGCTTTAAATCCTTTGCATATTTCTTCCCTGTCCGGTCTGTCCACTTCGGGGACTCATTTTTTTTGGTGTCAGCTGTCTTCATATTTCCAAACAAAGAAGTCTGTTTCTCCCCCTGGAGCTTTAAGGAAGCCTTAATCTCCCCAGTGGTTTTCTCCCCCTCTTTGCCTCCAGCTTTGCTTCCCTCCACCTGTTTTAAATTGGATAAGGAACCCTCGCCGTTTTGTCCTGGGATAGTGGCCTGGGACTTATTTCCGCCATGGTCGGAGCCATGTACCAGGTTTCCAGGGGTACCGGCTGTTTTTATATCCGGGATCCCCATGACTAAAGAATCACTTACATTTCCCGCTGCATCCTTTACCACGATCACCAGGTCTTTTTCCCCGGAGGATAATCCAGTCAGGGTAATGGTATTGGTTCCGGCTAATACTTCTGTTCCTTTCCCACTTGTATCTAGGGCGGGTACCTTTGCCCCTGCCTCAATCACCTGGTAATAACAGGTTCCCTTTTCGGAAGTTTTATAGACAGCAGAAGCAGTGTCCGTGGAGATACGGCTGGCACTGATTTTTTTTAGTACCGGAGCTGTAGTATCGGTAAGTTTCAGGGTAATATAATAGTCTCTGGTTGTCCCGTCCTCTGCTTTTACCTCCAGGCGGACCTTCGCCTCTTTTTCCTGGTCGGCAAAAAAGATCTTCCAGTAGAGGCGGTCTTTGTTGTCTTTCGTTCCCGTGATGGTCTCATCTTTTTCTACAGTTCCTGCCTTGATACCGCTGATGGCATAAACCTTAACAGAAGCTTTTTCATCCTCTACTTCTGTCCAGATGTTCAGGCTCTGCCGTTCGCCATCGTAGGAAGCCTCAAATTTTTCCTTATCTGGAGCCAGATCCGGGCTTAATTTTAAGATCCCTTTTCCGTACTTGTCGGAACTGGAAACATACAAGCCCTTTAAGGCTGTGTTGCCGCTAAGAAGGGTGATAGTATATTCCGTCACCGCAGGATCTGCCGTGATCTTCTGGTAGAATTCCTGGTACCCTTCTTTACGGACATAAAGTTCATACGCCTGTCCCTGTAAAAGAGAATACCGTCCATTTTCTTCTGCGGAAACCGGGTTTCCCTCTGCATCCAGGATCACCACACTGGCATCTCCCGGCTCAATTTGAAGTCCCACGCTCA
This sequence comes from Ruminococcus sp. 1001136sp1_2201st1_G3_2201SCRN_220225, assembly GCF_040924365.1. NCBI lineage: Bacteria > Bacillati > Bacillota > Clostridia > Eubacteriales > Oscillospiraceae > Ruminococcus > Ruminococcus sp. 1001136sp1_2201st1_G3_2201SCRN_220225. The sequence continues at coordinate 14,608 of NZ_JBCOME010000020.1, forward strand.
CCAAAGCCGGGGTTGGAGTCGCAGTCGGCTGTGGAATCTCGGTTGGAGCCGGAGTTTCTGTTGGTGCCGTAGTTGGCTCCGGAACCGGTGTTGCAGTCGGCTCTTGTGGAGTCTCAGTTGGAGCTGGTGCCTGTGTAGGCTCTGGCTCCACGGTCGGCTGTGGTGCCACAGTGGGCTCTGGCTCCATGGTCGGCTGTGGTTCCTCACTTGGAGCAGGCTCCGGCTGTTCCGGTTCCGAAGGCTCTTCTGGTCCTCCTTCTTCGCTTTGTATCATCACTTCTTGCTGTGCATGTATCTCATAAGGAACACTTCCGGCAATCAGAGCTGCCGTTAGGGTTCCCATTACCAATCTTTTTTTCATTTACCAGTCCCCCCATGTCTCGCCGTTTACTCCGCCGCCTACGTCGGCACCGGAATAAAGGGAAAATCGAAGCCTTACCTCATCCCCGTCCGCCGGGAAATAGGAAGACATTCCAACACTCATGTATTCACCGTTCACGGAATACAGCCAGCCAGAGTCCATGGTAAAATCAAACTCTCCAAGCCAGTTGGAATCGTGATCGGATAACTGACAGTTTACTTCCTGCAAATGCGCCATCAGGTCATCCGGAATAGCCGCATTTGCGGAAATGCCGCCCCTTCCGATTGCTTTTAAATAAAAGCCGCTGGTGGCATCCCCATTGTTTCTCCAGTCAAAGCCTGTGTTCTGCAAAAGCCGCAGCAGCACAGAGGATAACTGTTCTCCCTGGTAATATTCAATAGAGGTTGCCGGAAGGATGGTTCCAAGCCCTACCGTACCCGCTTCAATGCTGATGGTGATAGAACCTGCCACCTGTGGACCTGCGTCTTCTCCTTTATACAGGGTAAAAGGAGGTAAGGTAGTGGCATAGCCTTCTTCGTCTGTCGCCTTGATTTCTATGGTGTTGGCACCTTCTGCCAGTTCCAGGCGATATGCCAGGATTCCAGCAGCCGGTTCTCCCTGGCAGGAAAGCCGTTCCCCATTTCCGGTTACCGTAAGGGCAGCTGCGCCCAGACTGTTTCCATAATGGTCGGTTGCCTGGATGTAAAAGGTACGGTAAGAAGCATTGACCGTCTCCCCATCGGTAAGGTCTGTGGCAATCTTCGGGTAATTATCTTCTACCGGTTCCTCTGGACTTTCCGTAGGGGCAGGTGTCGCAGTGATCTGCGGCTCTTCCGGTGCCGGGGTAACAGGTGGCAGATCCTCATCCGGAGTCTGCGCCCCGTCCTGGTTCCGGTTATCATCCGCATCTGGTGTTTCCGATGGCTGTTCGGAATTGTCTGGTTCATCCTGGTTATCATATTCAATCGTATTACTTTGATTCTCTTGATTTTGGTTTGTATTGTTATTATTTTCTGGCGGCGTTTCCGTCACAGTTGCCTGTGGGGTGGGCGTTACGCTCTCCTCCGGTTCAGGCGTTGGTGTCACCGTCTGCATTACTGGTTCCTTTGTCGGCTCCGGCGTAACCGTAGGAGTCGGTGTCTCTTCTGGAAGAAGCTGGGCCTGTTCCTGCTGCTCTGCCATTTCCTCGCCGTTTCCATCATTCTTAGAACCTGCATAGGCAAAACCGGTTCCCAGATACCCTTTTAAGGAGCTGTCTGCACTGATTCCCTGCACCGGGTTTGGTACTGCCTCGGGCTCACTTTTTAATACGCCCTGTGCAAAAACGACAGCAGCCAGAAAAAGCACTGCCACAGGAATGAGCGCTGCCAGTATTTTTCTTTTCTTTTTTTCTTTCATAAACAGCCTCCTTTCCTGTCAATAAAGTCTTTCAATGTATTTCATGATCCATCTGTCATACCAGCTTGCAGATGCTTTTAATTCCTTTTTTAAATGCCGGATACAGCTTGCCGTATCATGGCGTTCGGAGGCCGATACCGGATGGGGGCTAAACGCTGCCTTTTGTCCAATCTTTCTTACTCTTTCATAGAGTAATGTGGTCTCATCTGAATACTGTGTGCCATGCTCGTATAACGCTCTAGCATAACCAGCCATGGCCCTCACTGCCAGTTTGGTGTCCTGGGAGGCAAAGCACTTTCTTCTCTTTCGGTTTGTAAACGCTCTTAAGAATATCACCGTCAGGATAAACAGAAACATAAACGTATCAAATACGATCAAAAACAGAAGAAGGAATTTTTCGATTCCAAACAATGCCAGCTTCAGGCTGAAATTGGTACGGATGTTCTCTTCCACTGGCGGCTGTGATTCTGTCTCTGGGATTGAAGCAGCCAGCTTTCCTTTTGCTTCCAGCCCTGTTTTTAAATTGGCTTCTTCCATGATACCGTAATAGGAAGGTGTCATTTCAAGCGGAACCCATCCAAGTCCATCAATGTAGATCTCTGTCCAGGCATGTCCGTTAGTTCCCGGGATTTCGATAGTTTCGCCATCTGTTTTCCCATCTACATCTTGAGGGGTGATCAGATACCCTTCCACGTACCGGGCGGGAATGCCATAATAGCGGAACATAAGCGTCGCCGCTGTTGCAAAATGAACGCTGTGCCCGATCTTAGAGGTGGTTAAAAAATTCTCTGTAAAATCCCCGTCTTCAGAAAAGACATCCGTTTGGGAACTGTAGGTCATGTTCTTTTCCAGATAGGAGCGGATCCTGGTGATTGCCGTGTAGTAATCGGTATGTCCTTCCTCCCGGTTTCCGCCGTCTCCAAGTTCCTTTTGAAACAGGGTTTTTAAGGACGCTGGAAGAGCGGTATCTTCCTGATAAACAAAGGTATTGTAATAACTCTCCTGGCTTCGGTAGGAACTGACGGCATCCGCGCCGCCATCCCCTGCATTATTTCCAGCGGTCAATGTCTGATAGACCTTTGCTCCAAGGGTGGTAAAATCACTTACCAGATTTCCAAGGGAGGAAAAACGATAGGTTCTTTCTCCAAACAGTCCTCTGGCGTACAGGGTGCTGTCCGCCTGGGCGTTTTCGCCTGTGTAGCCGTCTGGCAGACCTGAGAGCTCATACGGGGTATAAAGGTATTTACTGCTTGCCGTTTTATTATTTATCGAAATGATTCCTTTTTCACTGGAGAGGGAATCGTCCTGGATCAGATTTCTTGCATTTAGAAGCTGGGTTTCTCCATAAAAGCCCTCCTGGTGAAGCCAGTAATACAAGTCTTTTTCTTCATAGGCCTCTTCCGTGGAAATCTCCGTCCAGGAAGAGCCGTCATAAACGCTTCCCACAAAGCCACGCAGATACAAAGAAGCCGGATGCTCCATGGTAATTTCAAGTGCCGTATCCGATGACGCACTCCAGGCTCCGGTCTGCTTTAACTTTCCATCTGGAAGGGAATTTGCCCCCTGCCCTTTGTAGCGGAGCCTGGAAAGTCCACTTAATGCCTCTTCTTTGGCATTTGCCACAAGCTGGGAGTCCTGGTACTCATTCTTTGGCACCAGGCTTTGAAGAAACATGCCCCCGAAAACGGAGACCAGAAGAAGACCAAATGCCCCGGCAAAAAATGCGGACACGTCGACAGCGTTACCTAAGTTTCCCCCTTTATTTTTCGTCATGTAGTTTAATTCTAACAGGGTTCCAGCGTAAAAGCCAAGACAAAGCCTGGTATCTGGAAGCAGTTCTGTTTTTACCAGAACCACCGGAAGGACTGCCGCAAAAAGAAGGAGCAGCACATACCACCGAAGCTTCAGGATTAAGAAGCCAAACAGCCCACAGGCAATGCCAAGGAAAATAAGAACTGCCAGCTCCCCATTTGCTTTTCCAGAATCCTTCAGCTGGTAGATGGTAAGGTAGATCCCTGCTTTTTTCCCAAGAACTTCTGCAAGTTGGTTCCAGAGTGAAAGAAATCCGTTTAAAAGCATGCCAGAGAACGCAAACAGGCAGATCCCGGCAGCTGCACTTAACGAGAAAACCGCAGCAACCAAATGTTCCCGAAGCCTGAAAAGAACGGCACAGAGAAGGGCGGTCACAGTGACGCTCACCAAAAAAGGAATCCCATTCACAGACGGAATCAGGGTATGCAAAAGCGCAAAGGTACCAACGCCATTTACCAGAAAAATCAGGAAACTTTCCAGCAGGATACCGGGCAGGTATCTTCTATGTTTTTCTTCTTGTCTTGTGATCCATACTTCCATGTGATGGTTTCTCCTTTATCTGCTGTGGTTCCACAGCTTACAACGGTTACCTCGCCCCGGGTTCGAAGCCTTCTAAGGTCTTCTTCCTCTGGTGCGCCCGTAATATAAATATAATTTGCAAATCTTTGTTGTCCCGGAGTGTGAAGATATTCTGTGATGGTGCAGGGCTTTTCCCCCTCCCCTCCGTGGCGGAGGAATAAATAGAGAATAGTTTCATAATCCTCGCGGGTGCGTATTTTTTCAATGTAAAAATGTCCGGTGCTGTGGTCAAACACGCCTGCCTGACAGGAAATGCCCTGTTCCATAAAACTATTTAAAACTGCGGCAAACACTTCACCAAGCGTCTGTGCTACGGCTGGAGCTTTTTCCTTTAAATAGGGCTCTGCCAGGATCAGGACCGTATCATCCACCGGGAAACTTCTCTGGCGGATCATCATTTTATCTAACTTGCCGGTCAACTTCCAGTGGATCTGACGAATGCTGTCCCCCTCCTGGTATTCCCGGATATCAAAGGTCTCCCCCGGATCATCCCCAGGACGGGCTCCCGAATAGCGGAAGCTCTCCATGTCAAAGCCCTCTTTTGTGAGAAACTGAAAATCTTCCTTTTGCTCACAGGGCATCACCACCGTACAAGCGGACAGCCCCGCCTTCCTCTTTTGCCCTGCCAGACCAAAGAAATCATAGGAGCGCCAGGTGTGTAAGGTGGCGTAAATACAACCGCACCACTGGCTTTTTCCCTGGAAGTCAATGGCTTTTTTCCCTCTTCCTTTAAGGGAAAACGAAAACGGAAGCTCCATCTGCTCCCCAGTAAAATGATTTTCCAGATGCAGGCTGCCTTTTCCAAGAAATACCGGAAGGACAGACTCATTTGCAATCTGAAGCTTTCCTTTCCAGATCCCATCCTGTTCCGCAGCTTTGGGGAGCTTTAGCTTCATAGTGATCTTTTTTCCGCAAAAGAAACCAAGCAGCAAAAACGCCACTACCGCAAGGGCGGACAAAAGCAAAAGGACGGCATATACCCAGACTCCGGTAAAAACCGCAGCCAGGGCAAGCAATATGAACCATATAAGTAGTAAAATCCTGTTTTTCATTCTCCCTCTACCTTCGGTGCCGATGTATCTTTTAAAATTTCTTCCAGAATGTCCTTCGCACTCTGCTCCTGGTATCTGGCTCTTGAATCCAGGATCATACGGTGTGCGGTTACATCTGTGAATACTTTTTTTACATCTTCCGGGATCACATAATCCCGTTCTTCCATGAAGGCTGCCGCCTTTGTCATACGGCATAAAGCCAGGGTTCCACGGGGGCTAAGACCAAGTGTGATCATCGGATGGTTTCTGGTTGCCTCTGCAAGGGTTGCAATATAGTTCAGGATGGAATCTGCCATATATACTTTTTGTACCTGATCCTGAAGCATAACAACTTCTTCTTTGGTAATAACAGCTTTCGCGTTCTCCAACGGATTTTTTGTCTGCCGGTCCCGAAGCAGCTCTACCAGGTTTTCGTGATCCGGGTAGCCCATGGAAAGGCTTATCATAAATCGGTCTAACTGGGATTCCGGCAGCATCTGGGTTCCGGAAGAGCCGGTAGGGTTCTCTGTAGCAATGACTACAAAGGGCTGCGGAACCGGATGTGTCTCGTTATCTACCGTTACCTTTCCCTCTTCCATGACTTCCAGAAGGGCTGCCTGGGTTTTGCTGGAGGTACGGTTGATCTCGTCCGCCAGAAGCATGTTGCACATCACCGCGCCTGGGCGGTAGATGAATCTGCCCGTCTGTTTTTCGTACATGGTAAATCCGGTTACATCGGAAGGAACTACATCCGGCGTAAACTGGATCCGGTTAAAATCCATTCCCATAAGACGGCAAAGTGCCAAAGCTGTGGTTGTCTTTCCAACACCAGGAACGTCTTCCAAAAGCACATGTCCTCTTGCCAGCACTGCCATGATGATTTTATCCGTAACTTCTTTTTTTCCTTTTATAATGGTTCCAAGCTCCCTCTGAAGCTGTGTGATCTTATCTGCCATTTCTTTCCTCCTGCCCTTTTCACTGGCTGATCCAGATTCTTTTTCTTATGTGTCAATTGGTATCGCTCATATCATAAAAACTGGTTTTGCCATTTAAAAACCGGCTATATGCCGCCATTGCACAAAACGCCTGGTCGGTAGCCATGGGATCGCTGTCCCCATCTAATATGTGGGAAAAGCTTCCATCTTTTTTATAATACTCCATCAGGTTGTCGTAAAGCCCTTTTTCCTTTTTCTGGAAACGTTCATCTTTATTGCAGTCAATCCCATACGTGCTAAGCGCAAGGATTACCTGGGAAACGGACTCAGAGCTTTTATCCCCATACGCCTCATAGCCGCCATCCTCTGCCTGCGCGTCCGCTAAAAATTCCACGCCTCTGTCAATGATGGCACTGATTTCTTCCTCTGTTGCATAGGGCTCTAAGCACTGTAAGGTCATGGCAGTCAGATCCACATCTGCGGTATCAGAGCTGTCATCTAAGGAAAATCCACCGGATGGCTTTTCCTGTTCCACGATGTAGGTCAGATACTTTTGCTCCAGTTCCCCGTCTATCTCCAAGCGGTCCGCATTTAAGGCAAGAAGGGCATACACGGCTCCATTTAACCCCTGTGCGGTTACAGCCTCAAAATCTTCCAGGGGCTTTCCAAGGTCATACCCGCCAATATCGGAAGGATCGATCCCGATGGCCTTACAAGCCAGAACAGCCCTTGCATACTCGGTATAGCGGTTTTCACTTAATACCCCTTCCTGCTCCTTGACACGCTTTTCTAAGTTTGCCCTGTATTTTTCGTAATAGCCGTCCTCTGCCTCTTCCCCGGAGCGTGCCAGTGCAATCACCGTCCACTCACCGCCGAGGGAATCAGAAGCCGGGGAGGGAATACTTGTCTGTTCATAGGAAGCAGTTTTCTTTAATGCTTCTTCTAAAGATGGGGTACCGCCACCGCAGCCGGATAACAGGCTGCTGACAGCTGCCGCCGCCAGGATTCCGGCAAGATAGCATCCAGTCCTTTTCTTTTTAGGATTTAACATTTTTCGTTTCTCCTTCTTTTAAAAATCAAATTCCACTTACATCTATTTTCTATCATCGTTTCTCTGATTCTTGTATCAGCCCATATTTTACCTTGATCCGCTCCAGCTTTTCCAGAAGCGGGCGGCTAAGCAGCCAGAGGAAAATCACGGTGGAAGCTGCATGTACCAGATCCACGGGGGCGCCTGAAATGTAGTAGGCGATCAGGCTGCTTTTTGTAATGTACCCGTAGGACATCAGGATGCTGGCAGGATTCATAATGCCGCCATAAATTAAAAACACGCTCAAAAATCCATAGATACAAAGATCGAACTTCCTGGCTTTTAAAATCCCCTTCTGGTACAGGATCCCTGCCAGAAATCCGATCATGCCAAAGGCAAACATCTGCCAGGGTGTCCAGGGGCCCTGCCCCATAAACATGTTGGAGATCAGCATGGTAAGGCTGCCAACTAAAAATCCAGCCTCGCCGCCAAAGGAAATCCCGGTTAGGATCACGATGGCAGCCACAGGCTTGAAGCTAGGCACCATGAAAAAGGCGGCACGTCCTGCTACGCCAATGGCAGCTAATACCGAGATCACCATGATCTCCCTTGCCTTTGGCTTCCTGCCCTCAAACATCATAAAAAAGGGAAGCATGGCTGCTATTACTACGATCAGGCTGCAGAGCAGGTATTTTCGCCCTCCCCATATCTTCACAGAGAAGAATAGAAGGATTGGTACCACGATCAGCATGACCGCAAATGCAAACCAGGTGCGGAGGCTTACCTTTCCCTGGCGCTCCATCTGGCGGATAATCATTCCGTCGGACGGAAGGGTGTATTCTTCCAGTTCTTCAGAAGGAACTTCTTTTCGATGGAAAGGATTTTGTTTTCCAGAGTTCTTTAAACGTGCAGCATCCGAAGCTGGTTCTTCTTCCCCAAAGAATTCATTCAGGAATTCATCTAACTGGGATTCGTCAAGCATGACACCACATCCTTTCCGGTAACTGCCTCTGGAAACAGCCCTCTTGCCATACGGTTTGCCGCAGTGGTATAAAAGTTATTTCCAGCGAAAAAGTCTCTTGTCTTTTTGCTTGTCACCACATTTCCCTCAAAAAACAGGCCTGTCGTATCCGCATACTCGGCTACAAATTCCACGTCATGGGAGATCATGAAAATCGTCATTCCATGGGATTGCAGCTTCTTTAAAATACTTCCAAGCTCTTCTTTATATTCCGCATCCATTCCCTTGGTCGGTTCATCCATAAGAAGGATCTTCGGGCGAAGAAGAAGCACTTTTGCAAGGGCAAGCCGCTGCTGCTCCCCGCCGCTTAAATCATAGGGATGGCGGTTAAGCAACCCTTCCAAATGGGTAAGGCTTACGATCCCCTCGATGGCTTTTTCCTTTTTCATGGAGATGGGATATTCACTGGAAGGTTTTTCTTTTTTTCCGCCGATCACGCTATAAAGGTCTTCTAGTACCGTCTTTTTTAAAAAGATACTCTGGGGATTCTGCGGCATAACGCCAAGATACCCACAGTATAACTCCCGGTCGGAAAAGGAACGAAGATCTTTTCCATCCAGGTAGATTCTGCCGCTGTACGGCTGGTGTACTCGTCCAAGTAAGGATAAGGTGGTACTCTTTCCGGTTCCGTTTCCCCCTACCAGGGCATAGAACTCTCCTTTTTTTACTTCCAGGGACAGATCCTGAATAACATCGGGGCTGTCCTTTTCATACCGGAACCAGACATCCTTCATTTGGATGGCTGGGGGCGTGGTTTCTTTCTGGCGCTTTAGATGCCCGAAAAAGCCTGCCGTTTCGTTTTCGTTTTTCTCCCCTTGTTTTTCCAGCCTTTGGTTTGCCTGCTGGATCTCCTCTTTTTTTATCCCTTTTTCTTTTATATATTCCCGGATCCACTGTCTGCCTTCACTTACAGTAAGGGGACAGGTAAGGGCGCTCTCCGTCCCTGCATAGATCTGCATGGGAACTGGCATGGATAAAAACATGCCGTGGTGCTGTTCCTTTAATTTGGTTCCAATCTCCCGGGGTGTCCCTTCCAAAAACAGGGTGCCCTCATCCATGACAAACACCCGGTCTGCATACGGGATGATATCCTGCAGGCGGTGTTCGGTGAGCAGTACGGTAGTCCCAATATCACGGTTGATCTTCTTCACGGTCTCCAAAAAATCGGAAGCTGCAATGGGATCCAGCTGGGAGGTTGGCTCGTCCAGGATCAGTAAGGACGGGTGCATGGCCATCACAGAAGCCAGGTTTAAAAGCTGTTTTTGTCCGCCTGACAATTCCGATACATTTTTATAAAACCACTTCTGAATGCCAAAATAACTTGCCATCTCTGCCACCCGAAGGCGGATAGTGGCATTGTCATACCCAAGGCTTTCCAGTCCAAACGCCAGCTCATGCCATACCTTATCAGTCACGATCTGGTTGTCCGGGTTCTGCATCACAAATCCGATCTCCTGGCTCTGGGTGCGGTGGTCGGTATCTTCTAGCGGAATGTTCCGGTAAAGGATCTTCCCCTCTTTTTCTCCAGCTGGTGCAAGCACGCTTTTTAACTGGCGAAGCAGGGTGCTTTTTCCGCAGCCGCTCCTTCCCATGATGACATTTAAGGTTCCTTCTTTTATATTCAGGTTTACATGCTCCAGAACTTTTCTGGAACTTTCCGGATAGGAAAACCCGAAATCCTTTATTTCTACAAGATTCATCTGTCTGTTCCTTCCTGTTCCAGCGTCTGGTAAATTTTTTGATACGTCATTTCAAGGTCTGTCGTTTCTTTTCTCCTGCTATAGGAAAAGCGGATGGTTTCTGTCACATCCAGCAGCACCGGAAGAAAACAAAAGGCTGCAAAACAAAGATAGGTAAGCAGCGCAAGTAACGGGGAAACCGCCACTGGTGCCGTGTATCCCTGAATGGTAAAGCCAGCTAACAGGATCCTGGGATCATAACTTGCATAGGCAGCCCCTTTGATACAGCCCCCTGTAAATATGGCAAACAATCCGGTCATGATTCCAAGGACATACTTATCTTTTCTTGTAAAATGGTAAATGGAAAACGCAGTCCTTCCCTTCAGACCATATCCTCTGCTTCGCATGGAATCAGAGGTCTCAATGGCATTTTCCAGCGCCCAGGTAACCAGGATGGAGAGCATGTTAAGGCCATGGCGGATACGCGCAAAAAGGCTCCCTTCTGATACATCCCGTCCCATGGCTTTCTGACCGTTTCGGATCACTTTTAGCTGCGCAGTAAACCTTGGCACAAACCGAAGCGCCATGGATAAGATCAGGGAAAGCGCCGGAATGATCCGCCCAAACAGATAGATAAATTTATCCGTTGTCATAACCTTGTTGTAACAGGAAAACCACTGGATGACCACGAACATCACAGCGCCAAGCACCACGCCATACACAAGTGCTTCCAGGGTGATCCAGTTACCGCTGCTTTTTACATAATACAGCATGGTAACCCCGTAATGATTAAACATGGGATTTAATAGTGCCACAATGAGAAGACCTGGCAGAGTAAGAAGAAAGCTATGTTTCAGAGTCTTTTCCCATCCGTTTAATAAAAACGAATAGGAAAATGCTCCCACATAAGAGATCCCGATGAACACCGGGTGTTGATTGAACATGGTAAAAAAAAGTACCACTGTAAAATAGAAAAAATTCAAAAAAGGATGACAGGCAGAAAAGGTATCCATTACCGTAAGGTTTGCACACGTTCTGTTGTTTTTTTCTTTATTCATTGACAACGCTTTCGGCACCGATATACTCCCTCTTCAGTTCATACTCATCACAATAGGCATCCATCTTGCTGCCTTTATAACAGCGAATGGTACAGCTCTTATTCACGATCCACGGACCGACATACTCCGGATCGTGACGGATTTCTACGGTTTCCAGACGGTTGCAGCCATGGAATACCCAGCGTTCGATCACATCCACACTCTCCGGGATCACGACATGTTTTAAGTTGTTGCATTTGAAAAAGGCACTATCGCCAAGTTCTACTAAACCTTCCGGAAGGTTTAATTCCTCAAGGCCTGTAAACCGAAACGCCTCTGCCTCGATTACCTTCAAGGTATCTGGGAAAATTACCTTTTTTAACTCCTTGCACCGAAAGAACGCTTTACTTCCAATCACTTCAACGTGGTCTGGCAAAACCAGTCTTTTTAGCTTGGAACAGGAATCAAATGCCCCCTCCTGGATTTCCCGGCACTCTGAGTCTTTTGCAAACACGGCTCTTAATAGATTGGTACAATCACGGTAAGCTTTTGGTCCTAAGGTTTTTAAAGACGCTGGAAAATGGACTGCACGCAGACTGTGATTTTCTGAAAACGCCCGCCGTTTAATTTCCTTCATTGTCTTAGGAAGAACAACTTCCTTTCGGATCTGGCACTGGAAAAAGGCTTCCCGTCCAATAATCTTACAATTTGGTGGGAGAATGACTTCCCGCATCCGTCCATCTGCCCGAAAACAGCCATCGTCAATGTAGATATATTTTTCCGGGATCTCCTTCCTTGTAACATCCCCCTTTAACATTTTTGCCTGCTGTGCTGTAAATGTCCGGCTGTCATACCGCAACATACTCCAGCGCATTTCTTCATCCTTATAAACACGCATTCTTTTCTTTCCTCCGCTTTTTAGTGTAACAAAAACAGAGCCCCATTACTTCGATGAGCCTCCGTCCTTTACGACAAGTGGAATATGCTGACTTAAAATGCGCTGTTATGTACCGCTGATTTCATACAGTGATTATGGTTCCGGAATCGCACCGAATTTTCCTAAATCAGCCTTATCTGGCTGAACCATGTCTGGTTATTTGATTTTTCGTTCTCTGATATTTCTACCTATATCAAATATTAGTATTATAGCATTTGAAAGGACATCTGTCAAATTTTGGCAATCTATGAATATTTTTGCATGATCAGTGGTTTAGAACCTTGTGGGCTTACCTTGCTATTTTTCGTCTCCCTGGTAGGGATTTCCCACATCGTTTCCAAGGTCGCAGGTGTACACCCACAAGATCACATCCCCGTCTTTTGGCTTATACGCAGATGCCCCATAATTTGGAAATGTCCCATTGACACTGTACATCCAGCCGGAATTTTTTCCGCAGTCCAGCTCATAGAGCTGGTTAATTCCTTCCACATAGTAGCTGTTATAGAGTGGCGTGTATTTCGAAGAAATCTGAATCCCCTTTTCCCCACAGATGGCTTTTAAAATATCAAAGACACTCTCCCCTGTGGTAAATGAGACCGTTGTCTTTTTTAGGATCTGTCCATCCTCCGGAACAAACTCTTTTTTGGTTTCCTTTAACTCTTCCATGTGATCCAGAACCGTCGCACAGGAGATCTCGATCGTACAGGTCGCTGGCTCCCCGGAAGAGGAATCTCCCCCACAGCCAGTAAACACGCTGCCGCATACAAGCAGTAACAGGCTTAATAATAGGGCCAACCACTTTTTTCGTTTTTGGTTCATACGCTTCCCTTTCTTTTTTCTTTCTCTACTGATATTGTAGCATTGTTTGAGGGGACTGTCATCTGGATTTCCAGTTTCTTTTAACCAGAAAAAACATCCACCACGCCAGAGAACTTTTCTCCGACATTGGTGGATGTTCCGATTCTTATTTTACAGTTACTTTAACCTTCTTTGTAACCTTTCCGGATTTTACTGTAATGGTTGCTGTGCCTTTTTTCTTCGCTTTTATCACACCATTTTTCGTAACGGTTGCTACCTTCTTATTGGAGGTGGTGTAAGTCACCTTCTCCTGTGAGGTGATTGGAGAAATAACAGGCTTTAAGGTAAGGCTCTTACCCTTTTTCAGGGTGAGCTTCGTCTTTAATCCGGTAATCTTAGTTGTTTTTACCTTCGCGCTTTGTACCTTCACCTTCAGGGTTGCTTTCTTGCCACTCTTTAAAGTGATGGTGATCTTTGCGCTTCCAGTTTTCTTGCCAGCCTTGATCTTGCCGTTTTTATCCACGGTCACAATCTTTTTGTTGCTGGAAGTCCAGGACTTCACGGAATCCCCATTTGCCAGACCGGTAACCTTTACTTTTGTAGTAGTCTGTTTCTTCTGAAGCTTGATGGAGGTTACATTTAACTTCATGGTAGCGGTCAGCTTGCTTCCGTTATCACGGCTCTGTTTTGCACCGCAGATGGAGCAGATTCCCTCCTGTTTCTCTGGTGAAAAAACAGTCGCTTTGGAAATGACCGTCCAGGTGAAGTTATGCTCGTGAGTAAGCATCGGGATCACTTCTGTTTTGGTTGTCCCACATACGGTACAGGTATAAACCTTTTCCCCGGCTGCAGTGTAGGTCGCCTGTTTAGTGATGGTTCCAGCGTCATAGGAATGCTGGCTGGTTTTTGGAATAACTTCTGTCTTTGTATAGCCACACACCAGACAGGTAAATTCCTTCTTTCCTTCTTCTTTACAGGTAGCTGCGGTTATTATCTTGCCATCTCCATAGGTATGTTTCTGATAGCCGCCCTTTTTTGTATTATCAGTGATGTCACAGGTTCCATAATCAGATTTGCATTCATGCCAGTGGCCTTCTGCGTCGGAAGTCCAGCCTTCTACCCACTTATGGTCATGCTCCTGTTTGTAATCATCGGTATAATGGAAGACAATTTCATCTCCATCTGTTAAAAACTGCTCACTGACACCAAGATCGGAATGGATTCCGTTTAAGGTGTACATCCAGCCGGAATTCTTTCCATTGGTAAACTCTCCAAGCTTCTCCCCATCTTTGGTGATGAAATCAATGTAGTTGCCTTTTGGATTGCTATATTCAAGCTGATTGTCTGCAAGCACTTTTTCCAGTACATCCAGTACCGTTGCGTTGCTGTCAGTATCTACACTGGTCTCCTGGATCCAGGTCTCCAGGTTTCCTGCCTTTAAGGTATGTACCTCACCGTCTGTATCACTGTCATGGGCTTTATCTCCAAGGAGTGTAAAGGAAACGGTGATCTTTTCTGCTTTTACCAGCACCTTCACCGTAATGGTTGTTTCAACCGCCCCATACTTTAACTGAAGCATCTGGCTGCCCCTGGTCTGGGGATCATAACCGATCACTGTGATTTCTTCAAAAGATGGATTGGTCTTGCTTCCATCACTCCAGGTAACGGTAAAGGTACCGCCGGAAAGATCTAATTCTTCTCCGATATAATACTCTGTTTTGTAATCTCCGGTAAGGGTAAGCCCTGTCGGGTAAGCGCCAGTTCCATAAACCGGATAATTCTCTCCCTGCTCCCAGTTGTGGTAGTTGCCGCTGTTTAAGCCATCCTTTACAGTGCCGTCGGCAAATTCCCCGGCGGTCTTTGCAAAGCAGTAATCGTTCTGGTTAAATTCGTAGTCGATTCCACATTTAGGATCATTTTCCACGGTCAGGATGTTTTCCACTTCACCGATTCCCTGGGTAGCACCACAGGAGTCCAGGTAATAGTTGTTGGAAATTCCCTGGAATTTATCGAAGCTCTTTAAATATCCGACAATGGCTCCTACATTGGTTTTTCCAGAAACAGTGCCGTAGAAGAAGTTGTTAGAAATAGATCCACTTCCATTTCCCCAACACTGCATGCAGCTTGGTTCCCCGCCAAAGATACCGCCAACGTTCGATACACCACTGATGGTTCCTGCTACATAACAGTTTTTCACGGAAGCAACCGGAGTATTCGGAGCAGAATCTGCCTCATAGCCGCTTCCCAGGATTCCTCCTACCCACTTGCCAGTAGCATTTACGGTTCCAGTGAAGCTGCTGTTTTCAATGGTACAGGAGCCCATAGACTGGCCTTTAGCTCCAGCTAACCCTCCGACTTTGTTTAATCCTTTCACAGTTGCTGAACTGCTACAGTTGCGAATAATTCCATTAATTGTACCAGCAAAAGTTCCAATACTGGATTCCTGACCTGTATATCCGATCAGAACACCACTCTCTGCCTTGCAGTTTTCAATTACAATCGAGTTGGCTCCGGAAGCATATCCTCCAATCAGTCCTGCCTTTTTGGTACTCATGCCAGATTTTAACGTAACATTCCGAATCGTAACTGCATCCGGACATCCTGTGTTATAAATACCGTCAGGACCATAATCAACTGTATAACGGTCAACCAGACCATATCCATTAATCTGTTCTCCCAAAAGATTGAGATTTTCAATCACTGCATCACGGACATAATTAAACAGCGGCTTTCCATTTGTCGCGACTGTGACCGTGTGCCCTTCGCCATTTAAGATTCCAGAAAATGGCCAAATATATTTTCCATTCCCTGTGCTGGTGTTTCCAGGTTGGATTGTACCAATTGGTTTCCAGTCTGATGGAAGATTGATATCTTCTTTTAAAGAAAAATTGCTTCCATAAAAATCGAATCCGTCTTCATTGACTTTCTTTTGCAGAGCTTCCAGATCAGACAGATTTTGAATTAGATAAGGAGATTCTTCAGTGCCATTTCCTTCCCATGGAAATGGTTCATCCACTGCAGTCATAGCTGCAACATCAGAGCAGATTTCCTCACTATAAAACGAATCAAACCAATTTTCCAGCCTTTTTGTTTTTACTTTACAGTAATAGTACATCGTGCCATCGTCTGGAATTGGTGGTATATAAGAATCTTTTGTAGCACCTGGAATCAAAGTTCCATTTTCGGAATTATTTTCAGTGTTTTTATACCATTGATATAAAGTGTCTTCTGTAAACCATTGCGATTTTTCCGTCTCTATTTTGAGCTGATAAGTTATCGGCTTACCTTTTACATATATAATACTTTCAGGTTGCTTTGTTATTACAGGGGAAGAAACAGTTTCCGGAAGTACTTCGTACTGACCAAACGAACTCCATTCACTATATTTTTTTCCATTCAGTTCATAAGTAACTTCACAGCAATAACATTTTTCTGAACTAGCTTCATTTGTATCTACAGTATAAGTAGGTTCTGTAGCCCCTTCTATGATTTTACAAGCTGTTTTTGGATAATTCCATGCTCTAAAATACCGCTCTGTACTCTGTAAATAATACCATTGATAAGTAAATTTTCCCTCTCCATTGCCTGGCACTGACGCTTGCACACTTATCGTTAAAGGTGTCTCTCCCAAATGTAATGTTTTTATATTAGTAAATGGTTCTTTAAATGTAACATCTGGAGTATAGTCAATTCCACTCTTTTTTATAATCAAAGAGTATTTGGCTGTTTCCTGACAATATACGTCGCTACTCTCAATAATTTCTATTGTCGCTATATACTCTTCTTTATTATCCCAATTTGGTACAATACAGTATTTGCCTAAATAATCCGGTTTAATTTCCTCTTCCTCCAACATTACTTTAAGAGAAGAGTTATATCCGTATGCTTCTAGTTCAAGATTAATATGTTCAATATTCTCTGGCATATTGACAATAAGTTCTTGGTTATCCAATGAGTCTTCTAGATTGGACGGGATTTCGTGATTTTTGGGGTCAATAACTTTTATTTCTTTTAAATGATTACGATAACGAATTTCAAGATCGCAAGAATCAATAACATTGCCATTCTTACTTACTTCTATCCGTATTGATCGAATAGCCAAATTATATCCTTTTCCTTGATCCAATATAGCATCTTTAGAAATTGCCTGGCTTAAATATACATATTTATTTTGGATTAAGCTAACTCTATGTTCCGCTTGATCTCGCGGACTCGTATAAACAGCATAAACATGACAGTCATCACTCACTGCTTCTTTCATGCCTACGTTAACATACATATCTGTTTTGTTAGTATGCGTATTTACATATGTCATTTCCGCTGGAACAATAAATGCCTGGCTTCCATCTAATACACTAAGAGCAATATCTTTTTCTTTTTCTTCCGTCTCAAAATGAAGTGTTACTGTATCTATGCAAGATTGTTTAACACTTTCATTTGGAATAACTGTTATATAGGAATAAGCAGCTGATATTAAAGTAGCTCTATCACCATCAGCAGTTTCTTCCATTTTCTCTGCCGTAATAAAATATGGTTTCTCCCGTGATTCCAATCCTGATATAGTTACTTTACCCTGTTCATCTGTAATTAAACCTTCTGCCTTTTCTCCGTCAATATAAATAGATGCGCTTTGGCAATTACTATAAATATGTGCATCACTTGTTTCTTTCAGCTGTAACGTTATATCCTGCCCTGCAAAAACCGTTTGTGTTTTCCTTGTAAAATATGCATAAGAATCCACACTTTTTCGTTTTTGAATAAAGAAACAAAGATCATCACCGTCATGAATCAATCTATTTAAAGAAGTTTGATAATTTGCGCTATCATTGTTTAATACCGATTTTATAAACGGAACATCATCGCGATTAATTCCCCATAATTTGTAAATAAGCCCATAATATAAACCACTATCATCTGCATGATAATCATATCCCGCTTCAGAACCACCTGGATAATATAAGTCGTGCGCCAGTTTTAGGGCATCATCCATAGTGTAAGACGCCTTGCCACTAAGCAATACGGTACGGCCAGCCATAGGCTTACCGTCTTTGTCATTTAAAAATTTACCGTCTTTGCTTACACTCACAGTAACCTGAATTTCCTGTGTCTCTGTATCTTCGGACAGACTGGTTCCATCACTAAAAGAAACAATATCTGCCTCTGGCAGTTCATCTGAATCAGTAAAACTATCACCTTCTGATTCTTCTATATTTCCATCACTATAAAAATCAGTGTTTTCTTCCTCTTCATTATTTGAATTCTCATTTTCTGTAAAATCTGTTTCTACAGAAATATCGTTCCCGCTAATCCATTCTTCTGCAAATGTATCTACTGGGATTTGCAATACCAACAAAAAAACAAGCAGCCAACTGGCTATTTTTTTCCATAGTCCTATTTTTTTCATTCTTTTCAGCCACTCCTTCTAAAAAAGGCTCCCCTTCCTCACGGAAGAAGAGCCTTGATCCTAATGCTTATTTTACTCGAACAGTAACTTTTACTGATTTGGAACCAGATTTAATTGTGATTTTTGCTGTTCCTTTTTTCTTTCCCGTTACAACACCCTTAGCGGAAACCGTTGCCACTTTTTTATTTGAACTTGTGTAAGTAACTTTCTGTTTGGAGGTAAATGGAGTTACCACTGGTTTCAGGGTAACTTTTTTGCCCTTCTTAACTGTTACTTTTGTATTTGCTACGGTAACCTTTGTAGTCTTTACAGCAGCTTTCTGCACTTTCACAGTTACAGTCTTTTTCAGGCCGCTTGCAAGAGTGATCTGAAGTTTTGCAGTACCAGCCTTCTTTGCTGTAAGCTTGCAGGTACCGTTTGCACATCCCTTTACAGTAAAGATCTTAGTATTGGTGGATTTCCATGTCTTTACAGAATCGCCCTTTGCAAGGCCAGTAACTTTAAGACCAGATGTGGACTGTTTTACTTTCAGCTTTACGCTGGAAGCGTTTACAGTAGCAGTCGCTTTTAAAGCAGTACCTACTGTCTTTGTCTCCTTTTCTCCACAAGTCTCGCAGATTCTCTCCTGCTGCTCTGGTGCGAAAACAGTTGCTTCAGCAGTTACTTTCCAGTCACCAAACTTATGTCCAGTTGCTTTGATTGCTTCAGTTTCAGTTGCACCACATCTGCTGCAGGTTTTGGTAATCACGCCATCAGATGTACAGGTTGCTTCTTTGGTAACTTTAGATGTAAAATCATGTCCAAGTGCTGCAATCTTCTGCACATCTTCTTTCGCATCACATCTGGAACAATGCTTGCTCTGCTCACCATCAGTTGTGCAGGTAGCTTTTACATCTACACTATAGTCTTTCGCAAAATCATGACCAAGTGCCTGAATTTCCTCTGTTACAACATCGTTGCATCTGCTACAGGTCTTAGTAAGAATTCCTTTCTCTGTGCAGGTTGCTTCTTTTGTCACTTTGGAAACATAATCATGTCCGAGAACTTCAATCTCCTGGCTATCATCTTTTGCATTGCAACCTTCTCTTGTACAATGTTTACTCTTGGAACCTGGCTCTGTGCAGGTTGCTTCCTGATCCACCACATAATCCTCTGACCAGTTGTGTCCATTCACAGTGTCTACAGGAAGTACGTTTTCATCGTCTGCATATGAATAATGATCACCGCATACTTCGCAAACACCAACTTCTTTCAATCCTGTTTCGGTACAAGTAGCAACTTTAGGTTCTACACTATCTGCCTTGCAATGAATTTGAACATTCTCAGAAACTGATGCGCTGATTGCTAGATTTTTCCACTGTTCTCTGCTTCCAGCATAACAAATTGATGTCAAATCATTACAATCAGAGAATGCATCTTCAGCAACATTTATTTCTGCATTGCCGAAAGAAATCTTTTTCACCGATGATCCTAAGAATGCATAAGAACTAATATCTTTTACATTTGGCAGACTAATTGTTTCTAATTTTGTTCCTTGAAATGCTGTTTTACCGATAGATTCAACTCCATCAAAATTAAAAGAGGATAGTGCAGTTCGTTGAAATGCATTTGCTGGAATATTCACTAATTTACTCGCATAATGAATATCAGCTAAAGAATTACAATCAGAAAATATTCCATCTGATAATTCAGAATCACCAATGGAAACTGATGATAAATTCTTGCAATTATAAAAAGCATTGCTTCCAAGAATAACACCATCTAAAGGAATTGTAACGTCAGTAAATCCAGTGCCAGCAAACGCAACATCACCAATTGATTTTATATTATTAAAATCAAACTTCACTAATTTAGTGTCATTCTGAAATGCTCCGAAACCGATTTCAGAAAGTGTTGACGGCACATCAACCTCTGTTAAGTTTTCAAATAACTTATTTCCGCCTTTGCAAAAATTATTCTTGCCAATAGCTGTTATTCCTTCACCGATAACGATTTTCGTTACGTTCTGTGCACTTGTCTGTAGCGTGCCACGACACCACATTGCTCCAGCAACAGATCCCCAATCTGGTAATTTTCCTTCTGTTGCACCCTCTGTTAGCCTAAAATATAATGTTGTCCCATCATATTTAAACTCGATTGGTACCCCATTTTTTACTATTTTATATCCTGTATCAGCTTCATCAGCAAATATTTCAGCCTGTTCAGTCTCTCCACATTCTTCAGAATCAACGAAATTATAGCTATCATTTTCATCATCTATAATATCATAATTTTCATCCCGAAAAGAGTCCTCATCTTCTGATACAAATGTCTCATCTTCTTCAAAACTACTAAATGTAGCTTCTGCTGCACTTACTGGACTATATGCAGATAAAGCTAAGCAAGTAGAAAGAATGAAAAAAAATTGTTTACGTTTCATCTCTCACCGTCACCTACTTACCATTTTAATTCAGAATGATCATAGCTTAAGATGATTGAAAAATCACTTGCCGGACACACAGCATCACTCATTGTATATTCCGGATACGCTGTACTGTTAATACTTTCCATACCACCTTCCAGCCACATCCAAGAATGTCCGCTCCATACACCATGAATGATATTGCCTTCATCATCGTATTCCAAATCTGAATAGTTATTGTCATTTGTTTTTGTAGCAAACGATGTCTTAGCACGGTTATTAATTCCCATAGAAATCAAATACCAGTCAATTGAGCCATCTTTATTGGTTACTTTATTCCAATTAGAACTAATGCTTGCTGTTAACGCATTATTAGAATCGCTTGCTACTTTTCCTTTTGCAATAGCTTCATAGATAGACTCACCAGGATTTGTATCAAGTACAATTGTTGGGGTAGTTGAAGTTTCCTGATAAATATTTGTTACTTTCTGATCGTAATCTCTAACATAAATATTCATCTTTGCTGCGGAAGCGATTACGCTTGAGCTCATTGACATTGCTGCTGCTAAGATAATAGCGGATACTCGTTTAAAATTCTTTTTCATGGTGTTGTCTCCTTTCAATTTAAGACCATTTTTCTTTTTATAATTTTTAGTTATCATTTTGTTGCTAATCCGACCTGTGACCCTCCTTCCTGTTTCTTTATTCTTCAAATCAAGTCTGCCTATAGCTCAGATCCTGACTATGAAAAATCACATTTAGATAACAAAAGCGAAGTCTCCATAAACAAATATAGGAGTCTCCGCCAACGTGTAGTATGGTCTGACTTAAGCACTTTATATAAAATGCTATACACAGGTAAACACAAAGGTTTAGTTCCAGATTTCCACTGGATTGTCTTAAACAGGCTCTTTAGGAGCCGACCACATTATTATTTATTTGTTGTCAAAATCATAACATTTATCTATAAATTTGTCAATCATTCTAAAAGATTTTTTAAAAATTAATTATATATATAACATTTCTAATATGGTCATTTCAATAACTTTCTCCCACCAAAGGGGGCTGTTTTCAGCCCCCTAATCCTACTCTCTTCCAAATACAACTGCCTTTTCCTTCTGGAGCGGACCTAATGCACTTCTATAGGTTACAATAAGCTGCTCTTTTCTTTTCATGACATGTTTTAACTTCCACCAGGTTGTCACACATTCGTTCTTATGTGGAAGACGCATGCCGCGGACTGAATAGCCAGCTGCCATCATCACCGTAAGGCACGCTCTTGCATATAACACGCCACGCTCTTTATTAACACGCATATAGGTATCGCGGATCCAGTCTGCCAGCTTCTTTGCATCAGTGATCTTCTCCATCTGGTTTTCATAGAGCTCCCTGCATTCGATTTTACTGTTTGCAAACAGCGTTTCCAGCTTAGAAGATACCTGCGGCACCTTCAGCTGACAATTATAAAATGTCCTTCTTGCGTCATATCTTTCACAAAACTCTTTCTGTTCGGTTTTTCTCATAAATGGGTTCCTCTCTTATCCCTTTTCTTTTTATCTTGTCACGTCTCTTTTCTCCGATGCGCTTCCATACTTTCGTAAAAATACCTTGCGGACACGGTCATACTCCGTTAAGAGGGTAATATCCTTTCGCCTGCTAAGCGGACGGTCAATCACTTCCGCATAATAGGTATGCTGGATCAATTGTCCATAACACGCAGAATTATAAACATCCTGCAGCTTACAGCCGATTGCTGCTGCCACTTCTGGTCCGGTGATGGAATAAACCATCACCGTTCCGTCCTTTCTACATAAATCATACAATGCCCTTGCCATACACACTTCCTCGCTCATCTTTTCTTAAAATATCCTGCCAATTCAGTCCTTTTGCAATGGGCTTTTTATATCTTAACTTCTTCGCCCTTTCTTTTCTTAGTTCCTGCACGCTCACGCAGCTACCTCCTGATCTTTATTTTCCAGCAAAAAGATATTGCTGCTATAGTCTCCGGAATCCGATACTGACGCTTCCCCGTATAGGCTATCCAGGTATTGGCTGCCGTTTTTGGATTTGGAAATATATAAATAGTAGTTACTCTTTATATATTCCTTTGTTTTCACATCATCCTGGTAGTAACAGCTAAGAACCAACCTGGCTCCCAGCTTTTTGGCTTTTTCTTTTGCAGCCACAAATGCAAGGTATACTGCCTGATCCTGTTCCTCATACGCCAGGTTTTTCTCGTAATAACGCTCCAAGAACAATACCAGTTCTTCCCCTTCCTCTTCTTTTGGTTTCCCAGCTCCTGACAGATCTGCAAACTGGATCTTTTTTCGCATTCTGTCACCCACATAGGATCCCTTTGTCAATCGTATCATGGCCCGAAATACCACCTTTCCATTTTTACGGATAAAGAGAAACTTTTTATTCGAATCAAAGCAGGATAACAGGCAATCGCTGTTTAACCCTGAGCGGTAGGAGAGGCAGGAATAGCTTGGGATCTCTCCGATCTGCATAACTGGAAGAAGACCGGTTTCCTCTTTTAATACCAAGTTTTTGCTGGTAAAAGTCCGATCTATTTTCCATTCTTTTTCCGCTTCTTCGGATACCTCAAAATCAATCTCACGCATGAGATCCCCAGATGGATATTTCAGTTCGTCAAATTTTCCAAGAAGCTCTGCTGTAACCAGCCTCCGGATCTCTTCGATTTTGGAGGGCTGCCGTTCCAGAAAAGTTTCCATGATCTCAGCCCCGCCCACAAAGAGAAAGTTGCCGATTCGAGCGGCATTTTCCTGTATAAATTCTTCTGAAAATGCCAGTTTTTCTTTTAGCAGCCTCCAGGAAATATCCCCTAAAATCAGCTGTTCTTTTAATTCACTTAGCGAATTACATTTTTTTACCAGCGCCAGGTCTTTTAGTAAAAAGAGAGCCTGCTGTTCCATGGTGATCTCTTTTTCCATGCCTTTTAGCTGCTCGCGGTAAACAAGAAGCCACAGTGCCGTTCCATAGCTTAAATCCGGAATGTTCCGAAAGTCCTCCCGGATCCATCTGGATAACGGCTTTTTGGATAATGCAGCTACAAGTGGTTCTATCTGGCCTTCCCAAAATGAATGCGGCACACACTCCCGTTTTATCAATTCCCGAAGAACCAGAAGTCTTTCATCACTTTTGCAGGTCAGCTGTTCATACAGCTCGATTACTGCCTCTTTTGCAGTACAAAGAAGCTTTAACTCTTCAAATGTATGCTCCCGTTTTGCCAAAAGTTCAAATCTGTCACGCGATAAAATCAGATCCGCACTATCTTTTAAATTCTTCCGATTAAGGGTATTTAAGTTTATATACTCCTGGTACACCTCTTTCTTTAACAGCATGGAAGCATTTGGAAGATCATAAAAAAGTTCCGCTTCCTCATTGATCAGATTTAAGAATGCCTTCTTTTTCTGTGTGATGGCATATAATAGAATCTCGGACTTTTCTTCACTTAGACTGGACAGGGAAATTTTTGATACGGGATTCTGGTACAGGGTATTCACATAGGACACTTTGCTGGAAAATACCTCGGCTGGATCCGCGCCATCTGTAAATGCCCGTTCCAGTTTACACAAATCCTCATACAGAGCTTCATTCCACAGCCATAAGTTTAATCCATCTGTCAGATTCTCTTTTTCAATGTACCTGGTCACAATCCTTAACTTTTCCAGTATCTCAACAGGTCTTTCCTTCATCTGATCGAACTGATTCTGATTTAGAGACCGGATCTCAGCTTCATACCCGGCAAGCGTGTTAACAAGCTCCATCAGATCTTGATCTTGAAGAATTTTAAGGTTGTTTACATTTTCCAATAGATCAAGCAGCAGCTCTGAAGAAAATACCGGATTCACAAGCAGCATACGGTCTTTTTCCCCTGCCTTCTCAAAGTCCAGCACATCCATACACATGGCAATACTTTTTACCAGCTGTTCTTTTTCTTCTTTGCTTACATTCTGCTCTCCATAATATTTCATATAAGAATAAGCGGTTCCATCGGTTACCAGCGGATCAAAATACACGGCTTTTACCTGTTCATAGGAAAAATCTGAAACTTTATCTATCCCTGCATCCAATAGGATCCGCTGGAACCGGTATGCATTCAGCTCACATCCCTCTTTTTTCAGGTTTCCAAGATAGGTAATCGTTTCCGGATCTTCCATCATGTACAAACATACCTGTTCCCACAAGGACGGGATCACATCCATAACCTCATTTTGAATGATGGCTTCTGCTGCCCGTACACATTTTTCTTCTCCCTTTTTTTCCAGGTAACAAAGAGAGAGTCCCGCCGTTTTTAGCATATTTCGTTCCGCTAAATGTCTTTTTATCACTTCAATCATTATGCAACCTCCATCAAATCTACCATCTGCCTGATGCCCTCTAACTCTATCTTTTCATTTTTATACAGGTTCTGAAACAGCAACAGCAGATATTTTATTTCCTCTTTGCTGGTTACAATTTTTCCTCTTCTGTCCAGATAATCCCGCATATAGGAAAGAATGATCCTGGCACGTAAGGAATCTTCCGCATATCTTCCATAGTAATAAAAGTCATAGATCTGTTCGAAAAGCTGATTTGTCCCCTTATTTTTCCGAAGCAGAAGATTAAATTCCTTTTTGATCTTCTTTTCCTCTTCCAGCTTTCGCATCCTTGTTTCCTGTATCTGTTTCCACTCTTTTTCCATTTCAAGGCTTCGCAGTTCTTCCTCTGACATGTATTTTCTTCGCAGCGTTTCTTTCCCACTACTGTCCTCCAGATAGGGAAGGATTTCTTTTGCCATCTGCATAGCTTCCTTTTGTTCCATCCAAAGTCCTGTACTGTCTTTTAACAGGATGCTCCTCAAAAAGCTGATGTAGTTTCCAACATCTGTTAAAAACAGATGTTCCTCGATCCACATAAATAATTCCTGATGTACACCTCTTTCCAACAGCGGGCGGCAGATCTCGCATTCTCCACGACTAATTCCATACGAATACAAAGAAAATGATCTCTGGATCATGCTCCATGGTTCCAGAATTCCTGGGATTCCCTCTATTCCAATTTGGGTAATGACAAGCTTTAACATGGAAAAACTGGTCATGGTATTTATATCTTGCATATCAGCTTTCAGGTAATACAGCATGCTATCCCATTTCTCCCCAAATACTTTTTCTGCCTCCCCGATTGGATCCTCCACGGTATCAGTCTCTCCGATAAAGGGGACTGTTTCAAAAGCATCCAGATCCGGTTCTTTGTTTCTCATCTCCTGATACTCTTTTAGAAATTGTTTCATAAGACCGACGGCATCCAGGATCCCATTTTCGCTTAACAGATAAAAGACATGACGAAGATCGTAATCCATTTTCTTCCAGAAGACTTCCACATATTCCCGCCCAGTCAGCTTTTGATAGGCTACAAGATAGGATTCCAGCTCTGTTTTTTCAAATGTCCCATTTCGCAGGGTGTCCTTTACGCACTTTTCAAACTCTTCCTCCTTAAGCTGCGTGGCCAGGCAGTGCCATTTTTCCTGGTTTAAATTAATATAATGCCACTCTTTCCTCCCATTTTCCCGAAAAGGAAACAACGTTAAGAAGGTTCTGACATTTTCCACCTTCATTCCATACAAACAATTTTGAATTTTTTCCTGTCCACCAAGACGCACTGGGAAACAGTCGTATTTTCTTAAAAGAGTTTCACATAACTCATACACCACATCCGGATACATCTTTTCTCCCGGCAGAAAGGTTTTCAATACCCTTACTGCAATCTTTTCCGCGGTCAATGAGTTCGGATCCAGGTATTTTCGTGCCCCACTCAGGATGCCATTTAGAAAAATCACCTCTTCTTTCGTATATCCATTTTTTATAAGCTGATCCTCCAACGCCCCATTTGCATTCGCCGCATTTGTCCGGGAGAGTTTTTCCAGATGTTTTAACACCGCCGTTTCTTTTGTCCGGTCATTTTTCAGCCGTTTCCCATATTTCATGGCGATCCAGGCATAAAGATGCCAGTCGTCGTAAACAGACAGGCTGCGTTTCTGTCCAAAGCAGGCCGCGATCTTTCCCTTTAACTTCTGCCATAACGTATCCGACTCTGGAAAAACGGAAAGGATAAAGATCATTTCCTCCACTTTTTCATATGGATACTGGTGCAGGGCATCCACCCAGAGCTTGCGATCTTTTGTTGCAAGCAGACACCGGACTGCAAGGTAACACAAATCCTTTTCCCCAAGTGCCTTATCAAACTGTTTCCAGAAGCCGCTTTTTTGGGTGCCATTAAACATACACGGCTCCTGAATACTGGATGTTCCTGCAAGTGCAAGTCCAAGCGCCCGGTAGACGGGTTTTGTCATGGTCCGTCGCTCTTTCATACGCTCTAATACCTCTCCAGGATAATGAAGATTATATTCTTCATCCATGCTGTGCTCACAGATTCCATAAAACAGGCTGTTTTCTCTCTCCTGTTTTAAAACTGCTTCTTTGTCCGCATTTGAGGACAGCTGATAGATCATGGACACCATCTGCCGGTACAAGACGGGATCCAGCCAGTCTTTATAGATGTTCCATTCCATTCTTTACTTCTCCTTTTTTCAACTAAACTTAAATGCATCAATCCCATGCAGGTTATGGCTTTTTCTGGTCAGTGTAATACTGTCCTCAAAATGTTCCTGACAGCTTTTTTTCGCTGCCCTTCTCATGCCTTTCGAAGTCTGGCGCTTTGCCATTCTTTTAAATCCAGGTCCTACCAGGTGGTTTTTATGATACATTCCCATATTTTTCACTCCATTTCTGCCGGCACCAAGCCCTGCCTTATTCTTTTCACGCTCTTTCTATATAGCAGATACTGTTTTTTCGGCATTCAAATTCTGGACACAAGGAGCTCCACAGTTCTTCTAGATCCTTCATCCCGAATGCACTAAGTTCCGTTTCCTGTTCCATTCCATACAGGTCGGTATATCCAATCCGGTAAGTTCCACCTCCGCTTCTTACGATTCCTTTTCCAGCTTCCCTTACGGTCATGTTATCGCCTCCATTTAAAATTATTTCTTCCTATTAAATAAGGAGGGGGACGACTTGTCCCCCAAAAAGTTACGCTGCAATATAAAGTTCTTTTTCCCTGTCCACAAGAGGCAGAACATAGGTCGTCTGTTCCAGATGGTTTTCTTTTTGATAGTTTACGCCATCGTGGTAAGACGAGAAATAAAGGATCTGCTCCTTATTTTTATAGGGCTTCAGGTTTTCCTTCCATCCGGGCTCCAATCCATGAACGGCAAGCCCCCAGGCCACCTTGCAAAGATTGCATCTTAATCCTGCATATCCAAGATATTCTTTTACAAACTGTTCCGCACTGTGGGTGTTAGAAAAATAACGGGCATACTCAAATGAGCGGCACAGAATTTTTCCATCCTGAAAGCCTGCAAAATAACAGTCTTTTTTCAGCTCTATCACGTACCCGGTCGCATAGATTTCCTTTCCCGGATTCAGTTTTCCGCCATCCTCATGGATCTGTAACAACTGTTCGGAATAAATCTTCTTTCTTTTTTTATGCTGCATCATGCTCCTCCTTTTTTAGTTTACTCTTCGAAGTAATTTTGCCAGCTGCTTTGTCAGTCGGATGGGAAGCTGCTCTAAGCTTGATATATCAAGATAGGCATTTCCATAAATCTTCCGGATAGCTTCTTTATCCCATCCAATCGCTGCTGCCTGAAACAAAATTCCTTTCTTTCCAAGTTTTTCCTTAATCTTTTTTAAGTCTGCTGTGGCATAGCTTCCAAAATAACGGGTTGCATTTGGCAGTCCGTCACTGATAAGGAACAACAGTTTTTGTTTTTCCGGACGTTTTAAAAGCTTATTTGCCATAAATAGAAGGGCTGCCCCGTCCCGGTTACTGCCATCGTTTTCCATAGTGATGATCCGCAAACGGTCGTTTCTGTCTTCCTCGAACTCTGCATAACTGTGAAAATAAACGATTTCCTCACTTGGATCACGATGATCGTAACCATCCGTATGGTGCCCGTAAACCAGAATGGGGATTCCGGCTTTCCTGCAAAAATCGTATAAGGTGAGGGCTGCTACCTTGGCTGCTTCTATACGATGGCCTATCATGGAGCCAGAATTGTCCACTAACACGCAGACCACCGCATCTGTTTTCTTTCCGGGAAATGTCCGCTTATATACGGCACCGCCTGGATCAGCAATGGCACGCATATCCAGCTTTTTTCCAAGATACATCCGACGTTCCGTCCGTTCCTTCTGGTTTTCCAGGATTGGAAGAAGCCTGGTCCGAAGCCTTTTTTCTACCTTTCTTGCCGAAGCTTCATATGCAGACAGCCAGCTTTTTTCTGTTTCTGTGAAGGTATTCTTATACAGGACCTCTTTTTTTACCATGTCATGGGCTGCTTCAAATTCCATCCCGTCCAGTTCCTCCTGCAGACGGGTTTGGGCTTCTATTCCCATGTCCTGATCCACGGTTTCTGATACTAAATCCAAAAGGATTTTTTGCAGTATAAGATCGGATTTTTCATCTGCGCCTTCCCTTTCTTCCTTATTCTCTTTTGAAACCTGGACCACAGTGGCATTATCAAGTTCCGGTAAGGCAGTCTCATCTACTTCCGATTCCTGAATAAATTTTGGAAGATCTTCGGTCAGTTCTTTTAGATACTCCCCCATGGCTGCTTCCATCTTTTTTAGTTGTTCTTCCGTCAGCTCTTCTGTTTGTTTCCCTGTTTTCGCCTCATCCCCACTATCTCCGGATGTATCTGTCGGCAGATCCTCATCAGAGGAATCCGAAGAAAAATCTTTTGGACCTTCTTTACCGCCTACAGCTTCCTTAGATTTCTCTTCTGAAGAAGCTTTCTCAGATACCGTTTCTGATTTATTTTCCTCCTCTGAAGATTTTGGAGACTCCTCATCCCCGGTCTGCTTAGAAGCTTCCCGGTTGTTATCCCCAGAAGTATTCCTTTCTTTTACGGGTTCCGCTTCCCCTTTGGATTCCGTTTCTTCTGTGGGGGATTCTTCTTCCTCTTCATCTTCTCCCACGGATTTCCCTTCTCCCTGGGATGCTTCTTTTCTATCTTCCTCTGTAGAATTTTCTTCCCCTGCTGATTTTTCTTCTGCTGATTTTTCTTCTGCCGGTTCTTCCTGCGGTGGTTCTTTCTGCGACGGTTTCTCCTGTGACTCGTCCACTTCTGGCGGCTCTTGTTCTGACCGTTCTTCCTGAGGCATTTCTGCCTCCGACGGTTCTTCTTCCTGCGGCGGCTCTTCCTCGTTTTCTTCTGGTTCCTGACATTCCTGCTTCAATTCTTCCAAAAGATTCCGAAAATACTTCCACATCTTAAGCAGGATCTGGTTGGTGGCCTGGTAACGTATAAGATCACTGTCCGCTGTCACCGACAGATCCACAAACTGCTTCACTTCATTTAAGGTATCCAGCATCTCGCAGCTTTCCATATTCCAGGAATTGGCATATCCCCGGAGGGCATACTGTACAAGTACCTTTAAAAAAACAGAAACCGGATCTGAATTTCCCTCTAGCAGTTCTTTTAACTGGGGAATCCATTCCACGTTTCGTCTCCGGTTGATCAGAATTCCTTTTTTGATACTTCCAGGAAACAGGCTGCACATCTTTTCCTCTATGTACACATCATTTAAAAGGTTGCTGATATAAGACGCACATTCTGTCAGAAGGGGAACCACCACTGGATTTTTCCCGGCCAGACAGGTATCCATCTCATTCAGGGCTTTTTCTTCGTCCTCGTTTTCCGGCTCTGGTGTATCCGGATACCAGACGCCTGCCAGCATGTTCTGCACATAGACTTTCCGAAGTACAGAATCCGTAAATCTGGCATGGCCGCATTCATGTCCTAATATCCCGATCAGGCTGTCACTTTTTTGTTCCAGTTCTAAAAAGCTGCCTGTGATGAGATTGCCAATGTTGATGCCGATTCGTTTCCCATCATTCCAGCCTGCCAGTCCGTCTTCTGTACTCTGGTACAAAAGCAGCTGCTCCAGTTTTTCCCCTGCCACTTCATTTGCAAGGTCCCGAAAAAGTTTCCGGTAACCTTCTGAAAAAAAGACCTGACTGGGGCTTAACTTTTTTTGTTCTTCCTTGATCCGCTCTCTATAAGTATCCTTCATTTCGATTCTCCTGTTTCTAACAATACGGTTCCACATAGGTCTTCATCAGATGTTCCTGTTCCTCCGGATCCATTGTGGCTTTACTGATAACCGCAACCTGTGCCGCGCGCCTGACATCTTTAATTGCCTGAAAGGTACGCACCCAGTTTTCCAGTTCCCGATAGCCGCACACACCATCCTGAAGATCTTCTTCCTTCAGATAAGCATGGATTTTTTGAATGGCCGAAACCATAAAGTTTAAGCCTTTCTCATCCCCATATCCGGTACGTGCAATAACCCGCCGCTTCATTTCCTCTTCTGTGAGATTTTGCTTGGGCTGGATCAGGCTCATACGGGATAAGACCGACTGGTTAAAATTTCCGCAGCCCACATAATCCAGGTTTGTAGTCATAATCACAATGGTATCTTTATTTCTCTTTATTTTTTCCCCATTAATCAGATCTGTCACCGCTCCATCATCAAAAAGAGAGTTCAGTCTTGTAAGCGTCCCTGGTTTTTCAATCATGGACGGCTCCTGAATTTCCAAAACGGAAGGAAGACGGCACGCTTTTATGATCTCTGATTCCCGCAACAAAAAATCCTTCTCTGCCCTTGCACTTTCATATCCTTTTTCATAAGCAAGGCGCAAAAGTTTTTCAAATGCAGCTTCTTCTGAAATGCCCTCTTCATAGGTTCCGCTAAGTACACAAAGTGCGGAAGCTGGATCCATCTGAAGGTCGTAAAAGGCTGGAAGCACTGGAAGCGTTTTCTTTTTCGTTCCCATGTTTGGTACCGTACTTGCAAGAAGCTCCAGCTCATCTGTACCAGGCCCACAGGTAAATACATAATAGGGAAGACCTAATATCTGTGCGATCATCCTGGCATCTGTGGTTTTTCCAGTTCCCGCTTCCCCCGTCATCATAAAAAGCCTTGCCGGGGTATGAACGACCATTTCCAGGATTTCTTCCACCTCCTGGCTCACAATGTAATCCTCTGGAAGCGTGGGGATCCTCTCTTTTTCACTATGCCGGCAGTTAAAATGTCCTGCATACTCCATCTTTAACTCCGAAATAGCAGCACCTTTCTTCCTTCCTTTTACTCCCAGCACTTTAAAAGTACCAATTATACAGGCATTTGGCGCATAAATTCCGGAGTTCAGGTCAAAGGGGTGAAAACTATCCTTCAGTTTTCCTTCCGCAAACTGGTTCCGGTCAAAAGAAATGGCATCCTCCGTTGTGGCAGTCATCCGCAGATACAGGTTATCGCAGCAGCGAAAGGACATTTTGAGCGCCTGCCCCGCCAGTCCTGCTTTTACAGCACGTTTCAGTTCATCAAAGCAGGTATGAAACTCATCGTCGTAATACTGGCTTTCGGGAACTATACTTGCAAGGACAAGCATTGCAAGATACTCTTCCCCGGTAGATTTTCCCTTTAAAACGCCAGGCATCTTTGTTGTTTCTCCTGCGGGATCATTTTTCTTTCTAATTCCACAGAATCTTCCGTTTTGATAATTGTACGTCATGACACAAAGTTCCTGCTCCACCGGGTATTCCAGGCAAAAATAACGAACAGACTTTTCTGCCAGCTGAATTCCGGCAGCACCTTCTTCTTTCTCTTTCATTCCAAAAAGCTTAAAAATAGCAGCCAAAGTAGGCGGATGAAGCTTTGCAGATTTTCCATTTGTCCGCGTATTATATCTGGAGCAGTCTTCCGCTTCATAGCTGATTCTTTTTTTCTTTGCAAACTTTAAATATGCCTCAATTTTTTCTGGCAATGCCAATTGATAGGTCTATGGTTCATAAAAACAGATTTCTGGCATTTTGATTCCTCCATATGGAAAAGCAGGGTATGAGCATTTCGCGTCTCATATCCTGCTGATCTTTGTTTGTTATGCTGATTTCTTTTCCTGTTCCAGGTAGGCTTTGTAAATCTTTTTGATCCGGTAACCAAACATGGTATTTCGTTTACTTACCGTATCGTTTTTGATTGCGATTACCATTGCCTTTTTACTTCCTACTATTTTCACCCCACGCCTTGCTCTTGTGACTGCGGTATAGAAAAGATTTTTCCGCAGCATCCGATAAAAACAGGTGAGCATTGGCAGAATCACCACTGGATATTCCGAACCCTGTGCCTTATGGACTGTGATACAATAAGCCAGATTTAATGGCCATATATCCCCTTCGGTATATTCCATGATTTTTCCATCCCCAAAATCTACACGCATCCTGCTTTTCCCATCTGCTTTATA
Organism: Ruminococcus sp. 1001136sp1_2201st1_G3_2201SCRN_220225; assembly: GCF_040924365.1. Lineage (NCBI taxonomy): Bacteria > Bacillati > Bacillota > Clostridia > Eubacteriales > Oscillospiraceae > Ruminococcus > Ruminococcus sp. 1001136sp1_2201st1_G3_2201SCRN_220225. Next base: position 47,400 of record NZ_JBCOME010000020.1, read on the forward strand.
GATATTTAGGACTTCTCCCACGTCACCGTTTGCCACATCTTCCTCATTTTTCAGCTGCATAACGAGATCTCTCTCCCGATATGTAGTCGATCCATTCTTAATTTCCGGATAACCGTACCGCTTCGGATTCACGATATCCCGAAGAACAGGATTTAATGCATCTGCACCTACCTTCGTATCCTTTCGAAGTGGGGAGAGTACCTGAACCCCTTCTACCCGGTTTTCGTTTTTTTGAAGTTCTTCCCGGTAGAGTTTCTGGATAATTTCAGCAGCTTCTTCATCATCTTTTGCCGGATAAAACTGGAATGTATCATCAAAAACCAGATTGGTTTTCCTTTCGTTTATCTTATCCGCATTCTGAATAATCGTGGATTTTCCTTCCTGCCGGAAGCTCTCTGTTAGTATCGTAACTGGGATCACACCAGATTCGATCATCTCTTTAAATACGTTTCCCGGTCCCACTGATTCCAGCTGGTCTTTATCGCCTAAGAATACCAGGCGGGTTCCAATAGGAACCCGAGACAAAAACTTATCCATAAGTGGCATGTCGATCATACTGCACTCATCCACAATGATAAGAGATGCCTCCAGCATACTCTCTTCGTCCCATTCTTCCTCACCCGCTTCTCCTTTTAACCCAATTGCTTTATGAATCGTCAGAGCGGGATAAGCAGTACAATCACTCATCCTTCGTCTGGCACGACCAGTTGGAGCACATAACAGTATCTCCGCGTTCTTATGAAGAATTTTCTCTACCTCAATGATAAAGCTGATATCTGTCGTCTTTCCACGTCCAGGTCCTCCGGTAATGATGGTAACCGGATATTGAAATGCTCTTAAAATTCCTTCTTTTTGCCTGACATTTAGTAGAATCTTCTCTTTTTTCTGAATGCTGCTTATAATGGAGTCCACCTGATAACTTTGTGTCCCACCTCGCAGGATCAGTTTAACTAGAGATGCAGCGGCTCCAAGTTCTGCACGAAAACTATTCTTTAAATAAAATCCGCCATCACTACACACCAGGGTCCCATCCTTACGGATCATTTCATTTCCGGCATCCCGGATGGCTCTTTCTGGCACCAGTCCGGTTTCCTTTTTATGGTTTAAAAGCAGGGCTGTCCGCTTTAAGATTTCCTCACAAGTCAGGTATAGATGGCCTTCGCCCTCTGCTTCCGACATAATATGAAGGATCGCCGCTTTGATCCGCATAGGCTCATCTGGCTTAAAATTCTTTGCTTTTACCGCAATCGGATCCACCGTTAGAAATCCAAACCCAGGAATCTCGCACAAACGAAATGGCGTGTTCTGAATGATGAGTGGGGCTGCATTTCCAAAGTGTTCCTGGATCTGCGCCACCTTCCTTGGTGTCACCCCAAAGGGAGATAAGGTCACCATTAACTGCCGCAAAGTCTCGCTGCCACGGTATCCTTCCAGAATCTCTGAGAGCTTTTTTCGGGTAATGCCTTTGATTTCCAGTAACTTCTCAGGATTTTTTTCAAGAACTTCAAACGTATTTTCCTGGTAACGGTCTACAATCCGCTCGGCAAGCACTGGCCCGATTCCCTTAATAAGGTCAGAGGCCAGGTATGCCTTGATTCCTTCTGTGCTCGTGGGTAATACAATCTGAAAAGAAGAAACCTTATACTGCATTCCAAATTTTCCGTCTTTCCAGGTTCCGTTCAGTTCTACTTCAAGGCCATCCTCAGTCGGAAGCTCATTTCCAATTGCCATAAACATGCCATATCTGCCATTTTTCTGGCTGCTTACTTCCTTGGGAAGGGTTTCTTCCGTTACATAGGAGGCAACGGTGTATCCATTTCCTGCATTGTAATAGATACACCGGACTGCTTTACATTTCATTTTGGTCCATCACCTCCGGAAACGCCTCTTTTTCTTCCCTGTTTTCTTCCTTGCTTTCTCCTCTGTTTTACCGGTTCTGACCGCGTTTCATCCGGACTCTTTTGAACGCCACCGGGCGCTTCAGCATGACCGCGTACTTTACCGGGAGCTGGTTTCTTGGTTTCAGGGTGGCTGTGTTTTTGTTCATCATTCTCATTCGGATTCTCCTTTTTTTCATTTAGATATTTGTAACAATAGATACCTGCTGCAATTGGAAGGCCCAGTGTCAGGCTCTGTACAATCACTGCTAAAAACAGTGGCCATAAAAAGGGTGACAAAAGCATTCCTATAATTCCAGTTATCAGGCAGGCTTTTTGGTGTGCCTGGCACCATTTTTTTACTCGTTCCATTTTTTTCTCCTTTGTTATCAGCAAAAATCTCCCATCTCTTCATTTCCCATATTCATAAATTCCTCGTCTACGTTGTAGCGGTTTTGTGAAGTCTGGCGTGAAGACTGGGCTCTTTGTGGTTTACTTCCTGTACGGTTTGTTTTCCCCTGGTTCGTGTTTTTGTAGTATGGCGAATTTTGATAGGAATTTCCTGGATTCTGGCTGGATCGTCCATTGGAATTTGATCCACTATTTCGTGAGGGCTGTGAGGAATTCCGATTGGTACGTCCGTTCTGGCTCACATTTTCACTTTCGTCCTTACTGTCTACAAACTCAATGTCGTTTACAAGAAGTCTCATACCATATACTTTTTCGCCACTATTACCTGTATAGTTATCATTATGCATCTCGCCCTCTAAAGCGATTTTTTTGCCCTTATAAAAATACTTTGCTACAAACTCAGCTCTTTCCCCAAATGTGACACAGCTAAAGTAATCAGCATTCGGAGCTCCTTCCTGCTTGAAATTTCGCTCAACCGCAATCCGAAAATACGCGACTGTCTTTTTTCCCGCTGAAGACATCACCTTTGGATCCGTTGCCATCCGTCCGATAAATATAGACTTATTCATGTGCACACTCCTTGTTGTTTTTGATTCGATAACAAAAAACATTCAGAATGAATCCCAAATGTCCGTTATCATTTTCCTTCTTTTACCAGTTCTTCCGGTCTCCTTTCTTTTGGATTTTTTATTTTTCCTCCTTTCAAGATGTTGATTCGTATTTGTTTTTTTGCAATAAAAAAAGGCCACTTAGAACGTTTCATTCTAAATGACCTAATTTCTCACAAAAGGCAGGAACCATGTTCCTCATATTTTTCTTTCGGGCTTCTCCGAAACCAAATTTTTTTACCTGTTTTACAGGCACAAATACAAATCTCAAAATCATAATAACACAAGATATAGTATGCGTCAACAATTCATTTTCTGTATTTTGTGTTATAAACAATATGTTTTTCATTTTTACCACAAGAGTCAAATTCTTGCCCAAAGTTCGGTTGGTGTAAATGCCATAACTTTACTTTTGGTAAAATCTTTCAAATTTCTTGTAATGATATAATCTGCATGAACAGATTCCACCATTGCACTATGCACTGCATCTTCAAACAATTTTGCTGTCATCATAGCAAAGCTCCTTTTCTATGTTTAGTACATATCGCGATATATATCATAGTCAAGAAGATATTCTGCTATATATCTTATCGTCTCCAGAACAGTAGCTATTCACCATTTATACCTGATTCAATCCCAAGATTGTATTGCTATTGTACTGACATTTGTGTATAATAACTATAGATATCTTATTTCTCTTGAAAGGAGCGGATCTATATGGCTGCAAAATCAGCAAATTTATATGCACGAATCGAACCAGATGTAAAAGAAAAAGCAGAAAACATTTTGTCTACGCTTGGAATTCCAGCTTCCAGTGCTATTAATATGTTTTATAAACAGATTATTTTACAGAGGGGACTTCCATTTGAAGTGAAATTACCATCTTCAAGACCAGTTGACATTCATACATTATCTGAAACAGAATTCAATGAAGAATTGGAGAAAGGATATTCGGATATGCAAGCTGGACGGGCTAAAAATGCGAAAAAAGCCTTTGCAGATATCCGCAATGATTATGGCATATGATCTATGAGGTTGAATTATCTGAACAGGCTGACAACGATTTAAGAGGGATTTTTGAATATATTGCATTTGAATTGCAATCCCCTGAAAATGCAAGCGGACAGCTTGATCGTCTTGAAGAACAGATTTTAAGTCTGGATATTATGCCAGAACGGTATCGAAAATATGAAAATGAACCATGGAAAAGTCGTGGACTTCGTGTATTACCTGTAGATAATTATGTGATATTTTATATTCCTGATTCCAATAAGAAAGTCGTAACAATTCTTAGAGTAATGTACGCTGGACGTGATATTGAAAATCAGTTAAAATTTCACACAAAGCAATCAGAGACCATAACTTCCTTTTCTGCAAATATGGAAACGCCATAATAACTCGAATTAAGTTTCACTTTCTAAACAATGCCATCTTTGATAATTTTGCTATCAAAGATGGCATTTTAACTTCCTGCAATTAAAAGACTTCTATACTTATATCCTCACCATTTGTCTCTGACTCTTCACCTTTCTCTGGCAGTTCACAAAAAAGCACCAGCCGTTTTGAAGAATCAGAGCCGCAGGTGGATAACAAAAGTGTCCTGGTCTCCACCTGTTCTCCCAGCCAGAAGGTATCACTATCCGCTTTTACATAGCCACATTTTATGACGGTATAGGTTAAGGCTTCCCCATCTGGTAAATACAGATATACCTTATTATGCTCCTGTAAATACGATTCACTTTCATATTTATGCAGCCCCTGAAACATGCTGCCATCTTTCATGTTATGCCCGTATAGAATAGTTTTACGGTTGGTAAAATCCGGACTATTATCTTTATCCAGAAAAATACTTCCTGCCACATGTTCCGTCTTTTTAAAGGTATGCTTCAGATAATATTCATTGTCAGTTCCCTGCACAACCGGATAATCAATCCTGGTGTCCGGGATCCGTATCCAGGCAATGATCTCTGGATTTATTTTTTTTAGGGCTTCAAAATCCACGGTAACCGTTTCTTCCTGGTTTTCCTCCGGTGTTTCTCCATCTTTCCTTTCTTTTGGCTCCTCCACGGCAACGTATTCCCGCAGGGTGTCATATTCCTGCTCTCCGTCCCTATACATGAGAAACGTCCCAGCTCCCATACAGATACCAAACCCAAGCAGCAAAAGGCACACCGCTACAATCCCCATTTCTTTTACCTGCTTCATAAATTTCCTCCACTTCCAATTTTTTTGCAAGAAAAAAGGACCGCCACAAACGTGACAGTCCATTTTTCTTATTCCTCGTGATTTTTCTTTTTGGTGTACCAGAAGATTCCGGCTATTCCTCCAACGGATAAAACAAGAAGAAGGATTGGCAGCCAAATGTTAGTGTCATCTCCTGTTTTCGGGGATTTTACATAGTCACCAGTCGGGATCCGCTCATTGGTAAGTTCTTTTGTGATCTCGATTTCTTTTGTCTTATCGTCCTGGTAGGTAAATACAATGGATTCCTCTTTTTCGCTTCTCACATAGCCATCCGGCGCTTTGGTTTCAACCAGGATATACTCGATTTCTTTTTTCATCTTTCCATCTTTATAAGAAGCGATTGGAATATCTCCGCTTGTAGCAACGCCCTCTTCATCTGTGACAAGGGTTGCCACAACTTTTCCGGATTTCTTGATCCGAAGTTCAAACTCTGCTCCAGCAAGAGGGGAGCCATCTTCTGCATCGGTTTTCTTAAGAACCAGTTTTCCAACTGGGCGGGCATCTTTCATTTCCACCTTCTGGATTTCTCCAGTATCTTTGACCTCAAAAGATACCTCTTCTGCAACCAGGTAACCATCTGGTGCCTGTTCTTCCCGAAGGGTATAGGTTCCAACTGGAAGCTTCTCCACCATATGCGGATCTTTTTTTGATACCCAGCTTTCCACCACTTTTCCATCTTTGTCCAGGATGGTTAATTTTGCGCCAGGTACTTCCTTGGAATCTGTCACGTCCGTTTTACTAATTTCTACTTTTGTCACATCATCCAGCATCTGGTGTTTTTGAACCTCGGCCGTATCTTCCACCTTAAATTCAATACTTTCTGCGGTGGTGTAGCCATCTGCCGGTTTGGTTTCTACCATGGTGTAGGTTTCGCCTACCAGCAGGCCACGGATCAGATGTGGCTCATCGGTAGAAATCCATTCTTCTACTACAGTTCCATTGGAATCTAAAACCTGCAAGGACGCGCCTGGAAGTTCTTTTCCATCTGTTAAATCCGCCTTGGAAAGCTCCACAGAAGTCTGCACATCCTCAAAAGTAAATTCATAGACTGCCTGGGTGGTTTTATCTCCCTGGTACTCAAAGGTAAACTCCTGTGTTTCGGTTCCACGCACATACCCGTTTGGTGCATAGATTTCCTTGAGGTAATACTTTGCACTGATTGGAAGGTCTGCCATAAAGTGGATCCAGCCGCTTTCATCTGTGGTCTTCAGTTCAATGATGGTATCCTTCTCAATCAGGATTTTGCCGCTTGCAGATACAATATCTTCCGCTGCAAACAGTCCAAAAATGGCTCCGGAAAGAACCTTTTCACTGTCCTTTTCTTTTTTCAGAACATTTACCTGCACCTTCTGGCGTCGGTTCTGCCAGTCTGCACTATAGGTTACCACCGGGGTGTCCTGGTCGCGGTAGGTAAGGTCTACATATCTTGGCTCATCATCCAATACATATCCATAGGAAGTTTCTTTTTCGATAATGTAATATTTACCAAGAGGCAGATTGTCAAGCTCTGCGATACCTGTTCCGTCGGTTGTGATGGTACCCACCAGCTGATCTTTTGTATAGTAATTTTCACTGACACCATCCGCTGCTTTAATATCCTCAGCTGCGTACACGTTAAAGGAAACATCCATCAGGCTTCCGGTTACATAACTAAAGAAATGCTCTACCACACCTTTTGCATTGTCAAGTAGGGTAACATCATCTATGAACTCCCCTTTTTTATTTACCAGCAGGCGTGCAATCGGCACATCATCTTCCATCTTTACCTTCTGTACCTCTGCGGTATCGGAAATCTGAAAGCTGATATCAGTGGTGCGTAAATAGCCGTATGGTGCGATCTGTTCCCTGAGAGTATAGATTTCTCCAACCTTTAAGCCTTTGATTACATGCGGCTTGTCTTTTACAGATGTCCAGGAATCTACCACTTCGCCTTTTTTATTTAGGATAATTAAGGAAGCTCCGTCCAGTTCCACGCCGGTCGTTACATCTGCCTTTGTGATTTCCACGGTGGTTGGCTGGTTTTTCTTGGTGGCTTTTAATTTGATTACTTTTACATCCTGTCCCTGGTAGCTGGCATCAAATTCCAGGATTTCATCCGAGGAAACATAGCCATCCGGTGCCTGAAGCTCTTTCACATAATACTTGCCAAGCGGCAGGTCCAGGGTAATCTGTGCCAGTCCATTTTTGTCACTCTTTACCTTCTGAAGCAGGGTATCTGCCTTTACAATTACCTTATCGCCGGAATAAATATCATTATTGTTATAAATTCCAAACTCGGCACCTTCCAGCTTTTTACCAGTTTCGGCATCCTCTTTCACCACTTTAAGTTCTACCTTCTGGCGCTTATTGGAAAATTCCACGGTTTCTTCCACAACTGGAGTGTTCTGATCTTTATACAGGAAGGTAAGCTCCTGGCTGTCCGAGTTAATGACAAACCCGGTTGGTGCTTTGGTTTCCACAACACGGTAGGTACCAAGGGGCAGATCATTTAGAATGGCCTCTCCTTTTTCATCTGTGGTAACCTTCTGGATCAGCGTATCTTTTGGGTAAATGACAGTGCGGTTGCCCGCTTCATCCACCTGGTGATCCGGGGTATAAATATCCTCTGCGGCATAAACCGCAAACTCAGCACCAGAAAGGGAAGTTTCCTCGTAGATAAAATCTTTTTTGAAAGATTTTAAGGTTTCCCCAGATTTATGGATGATGAGCTTTCCTTTTGCCGGATGGTTCTCATAGACAACCGTGATGATCGCATCCCCAGTTGTGGAATCCATCTGGTAAGCAGTGTTGCTGTCTACTTTAATCTCAACGAAATTGGTATTCTGGATATACCCATCCGGGGCAGTTACTTCCTCAATCCGGTAGTTGCCGCATTTAAGAGCATTTGGCAGGATTAAATAACCGTTTTCATCGGTGAAATAAGATTTATGGGTTACGGTACTTGGATAGGTTGTGGTCTGCTCCACATATTTTCCTGCATCCAGGTCGTAGATCTTAAACTCGGTGTTTGCAAGAAGGACCGGCTTCTTGGTTTCATCGTCTTGTTTGATGATTTTTAATTTTGCTGAAAATTCATCGTCCAATAACACTCTCCAAACCTGGGGTTCTGACTTGTTCTCGCTGATCACAACCGTAAAATCATCAACAGGTTTGAAATTATGAGGGGTAGTGGTTTCCCTTACGATATAAGTTCCATAGGGAAGGGGAATGGTGCAGGCATAACCTTTTTCATCCGTAAAGATTTCCGTCTTTCCATCTTCAGTTAATACGACCGGAACTGCATTTTCAAAATCATAGGAGCCATCCTCTTTTGTATTTAAGCTGCTCACCAGATAGGCTGAAAATCCGGCACCCTTTAACAGGTCTGCATCTGTTTTTCCATTGTTCGCAGCTTTAATCAGCTGGAACGGCTGTTCCTTTACATCCTCAGTAACCGTGATGGTACACTCGATTTCTTTTACCTGGTCACCTTCATAGGTGCCCTCTACATCATGCTCTCTTTCGTCAAGGACGTAGCCCTCAGGAGGGGTAATCTCTTTTACATAGTATTTTCCAGGATAGAGATCGGACACACTTGCATTTCCATCTGCATCTGTTGTCAGGGTTGCCACCTGTGCATCTTTGGGATACAGGACACCGCTGACACCATCCGGATGAGTGACCACCTCCCTTGCATACAGTCCGTAAACCGCGCCTTCTAAAGTGGCATCTCCCTGTGCGCTCTTTCCTGTTTCACTGTCTTCCTTGGAAAGATGGAGGTTCACACGTACACGCTCATCGGTAAAGATATGGGTAAATTCCACGTTTGCCTCTTTGTCCCCAGCGTAGTTAAATGCAAAGGAATAAACATCCGCTGCATTTAACACATACATCTGCGGAGCCTGAAGCTCTTTTACATAGTAGGAGTTATTCACCGGAAGATCCGCGCTGAAATGCCCGGTTCCATCCGCAGCAGTTGCCACCTTTTCGATCAGGGTATCTTTCTTTACGATCACGCTACCGTCCTCTGATACAATATCGTTTCCCGCGTACAGGCCAAAGATGGCTCCAGGTAACGGCTGCTTGGTGTCCCCGTCCTGTTTTACTAAGGATACAGAAGCTTTCTGCCGGTCATTGGTAAACGTAACGGTACTAAAAGAAACTTCTTCGTTTTCGCCAGCAGCGGATAATGTTACCGTCTTGGATTCCCCAGTGCAGATGAGTTTGTCCGGTGCCTGTGTCTCGGTTACCACATAGGTTCCCAAATTTAAGTTATCCAGGGTTGCACTTCCATCTTCCCCGGTGATCAGACCTTCTTTTACAAGGTCACCCTTCTTATAAACGGTAGAGCCATCTGCTGCCACAATGTCAGCGCCTGCATAGACGTTATACACGGCTCCTTTTTGTTTTCTTGTTTCATAACGGAAGGTTACCTTTTCCTCAGTCACATCTGCCCCTGTTAATACCTCACCCTCTTTGTAAACGGTAAGGGAAGCCTTTTTCTCATCGTCAAACAGCTCCTGTGTAACTTTACTTCCCATCACAAGTGACACGCCGTGGGCGGTAGCATCCACAAGGTAGCCAGAGGGACCTGTGATCTCTTTTAAGTAAACCACATCCTGGGTTTTGTCAATTGTCACAGAAGAAACGCCATTTGCATCCGTTGGCGGCATTTCTGTAATCAGGTTCTGGCATGCCTCGTCGCTATAGACACCATAGACCGCACCTGCTAACAGGGCATTGGAGCCCCTATCTTTTTTGATGATCTCGATAGTAGCCTGCTGAAGCCAGGTGACGGAAAAATCTATGAATTTTTCATCGTCGACGCCCTCACCAAATACCAGGGCAAGGTTCTGGGTATCGGTACCGGTCGTTACTTTATACGCCGAAAAGTCTTTCGTAATGTAACCTTTCATCGTAGACTTCCAGGATCCCGCTACCTTTGCCGCCTGGTCAAGCGGTGCGGATAAGTAAAAAGTAGTTCCACCATATAATTTTATACTGACTCCGGCAGCACTTGCTTCTCCTGTATCTACGTTATGGAAAACCACGCCAGCGGGGAGCTTCATGGTAATGTTCTGTAAGGAATCGGCTTTAAATTTGATTTCCTCCGTACGCTGCTCGTTTCCATCTATATAAGCTGTTACGTTGTCATTGGAAAACTCCATGGCGACATCCGGGATATCCGGCTGTGCCATACAATATTCATAAAGTTCCATGGCAAGAGCCTGTCCGGTAGAGTTTGCCCCGGAAAAAGCATCGTCACCTCCGCTTGCATAAGAAACCGCAAGATGGGTAATGACAAACTGTTTTCCTGCGGAAAAATCCGGATGCTCCTGTTTGAAAAAGCCATTTACACCAGAAGCTTTGGTTCCGTAGTAGCACACTTTTGCAAGCTTTTTACCATCCCCAAGTTTGGTAATCTTATACACACCATCCCCAGGGCTGTTTTTCGAGGGCTGAATACAATAAGCGGTTGCACTGACATTGTCAAATTTGACCGTATATTTATAGGTCAGATAACTGCCAAGCCCATAATCACTGTAGTAATAGCAGGTTCCCCTTGTCACATCCACATCGGTTCTGGTGCTGGCATAGGTAGCAATAAAAGAAACCGTTTCGCCCTCTTCCAGGCTTAAAAAATCAATTTCCTGTTCCTCTGCCTGCTCTAACACTTCGCCAAGCGTCAGGCCAGTTTCCGGATCTACGGTAACCTCTTCCTCGGCACGCTCCAGTTCCGAATCAAACTCCTCTTCTGGTAAAATGTCAGAGGCAAAGCCATCGTCTTCGGATATAGTCTCTTCGGACTCTGTAGTGTTACTATCTGGATTCTCACTTGGGTTCACAGTTTCATCGGAAATTTCTCCTTCTTCTGGTACCTCTGTCAGATCAGACTCCTGGCTTTCCTCTTCCGAACGAGCTTCCCCGACCACGACCGGCTGTTCTGGCAAAGGATCGGGATCCTCGCTGTCCCCTGACTCTTCTGTACCAGAATCTCCTGCTGCCTGAGTCTCCGGCTCTTTTTCCGTTACCGTGATGGTCCTGGCAACCAGATAAGAATCCCCCTCTTTTGGCGTAATCCGGTAGACACATTTATAGGTTCCTGGTCTTGCCGGATCAAAATTGGTTCCGTCCTCCATAGCTGCTTTTTTCAGCTCCGCTTTATCCCCGTCCTTTAATCCCAGTCCGGTAAAATCTTTCTGGACATCAAAGGCTGCTCCCTGCTCAATTTCAATGGCAAGGGAAGGATCGGAGGTCGTTTCCGCAATCAGCTCTTCCTCTGATTTTTCTACCATCTGTTCCGATATGGCTTCCTGCGCCACCTCAGTTTCCGATTCCGCGGATACTGCAAAAGTACCTGTCGAAGCGAAGCTGCTGCAGCACAGCACAAAAGCCATTGCACCCGCAAGCCATCTTTTTCTCTTAAATTTACCCAATGTTTTTCTCCTCTCCTGCTAGATAATGGTCTGTCCCTGGTACTTATGTGGTATGGTCTGTCTCGAATTCCCATCTTTGTTTCTCCTTTCCTCTGGCTTATTTAGCCAGATAAAAAAGGACCTGAACATTTTCAGATCCTTTTTTATCTGATTAAATCAATAAAACCGCTCTTTTTCCTGTGGTGGCTTCCTATAAAGCCAGTCATCCACACCTTTATAATTTCCAAGCCACAAGCCTTTTTCATCTGTATCCCAGCTGCTTCTCATACAGTTTAGGTTCAGCGTTTCACACATCTCATATAGCTTCAGACAGCCTTTACGGATGGTATCCCGCTTTCTTCGCTTATAGGGACACTCCTGTTTTTTTAAGAAGCGTTCCGGCTCCTCACACCAGATACACTTTTCCTTGCAGTCACAACGACAGGTAAGATTCATCATCTTATCCATGTCCATACACTCATACACGGTTTGTAAGCCTCTGCTTTTTAATTCCATCAACACCGGCTGCAGGCTTTTGTAATTTCCCACGCCAGGGATTCCTATATAAGAATGTCCACTTCTCATGCTGGCAAGTTCAGCCTTTAAAATTCCTTCTGTCACCCGGACGTTCTTCTGAACCGGGCTTATATAGCCGGATATCCCGGCCGGACTGCCGCTTGAAGTTCCACCCTCAAATCCACTGCTGGTAAACCAGATATATTTTCTTTTGTTCACCGGATGGTCAACCCGGATCTGAAAGCCCTTTATTTTATGATTCAGGGAATACACAGGGCACAGGTAGCCTCTGTTTCCCTCATAAAACGAAGCTTCCCACATGCCGTCCCGATTCCGAAAAAAACCTGGGATTCCGTCCAGCCTGAATCCTTTTTCCAATAGTTTTTTCGCAATAGTCCCTGCCTTTTTGGGTTCAATGCTTTTATAGCCCTTTCGTTCCAGTTCCTTTATTTCCGGATCTGTCACACCACGTCTTTTCAAGTCCTGTTTATGCAGGGTGTGAAGCTGCAAAAGGGAAAGCATCTGACGGTACACAAGGTCCACGTATTCTGGGGATCTTTTAACCTCGTCCGTTTTGGCCTTGTAACGGCAAGTTATCTTTTTATAGGTACTTCCTGTCACCTGACCGCCATTTTCCAAGCGGTTTATGATTTCCTGATAAGCTGTTTTGCACCGGTCTTCTCCATAAAGCCCCATAATGTCTGCATACAGGGTAAGCATATTTCCGCCCTGCCCGCAGTGGAAACAATGGAAAACGTTTTTGATTTCCCCATTTTTGCTAATGCAAAAGCTGCATTTTCCTCTGGTATCGCCACAATAGGGGCATTCCACCGGAAACTCCTGATCTGATCCTCCTTCAAGGCACCGTATGGACAGTAACCACGCCACTTCTTTTATGGTAAATGGATGTTCGTACATAATCCCTCCTAAAAAATGTGGCTCCGTTCTCCCGGAGCCACAATACGTTTATGCTGCAAGTCTGTTCTGTTTTTCATGTGCCACAATAATCTTTGCAGCATTTACCATTTCCATGTTGCTGCCGTAATAACCGGTTGCCATCCATCTGACTGTGTCTGCCCCTTTTGGGTTTTCCATCATCTCACCGAGCGTCTTTCCACTAAAAAGACCAAAATTGCACATTACCTTTCTAGCACGTTCCAGCTCTTCTTCCTCAGATTCCATACCGAAGCCTTCGTCTGTTTCCTCTTCGCTGTCATCTGCAAAGGGGTTTTCGTCTTCTGCACGAACAAAATGAAACTCTTCTTCCTCGGTTTCACCAGAAATTTCTTCCGCTT
>NZ_JBCOME010000021.1:0-60623 GCF_040924365.1 Ruminococcus sp. 1001136sp1_2201st1_G3_2201SCRN_220225
GCGCCGCAATTCTCGGGTTTTCTGTGAACTTTGTTCACAAAAAACGCCTCGCGGAACGTTACCAGTGAACAGTAACGATTGCTGTTCACAGTATAGACCGTATTGGAAGAAATCATGCGAATGTATGATTTCTGTGCAGTGTGAAGTGCGTTACCAGTCAGGTTGTGAACAGGCTCTAAGGGAAAAGGAGGAACTATATTTATGAAATTCAGAGTTGAGGGCATTTATGATGCCAAAAAGCTGGGAATCCCACAGATGCTGATTCTGGGGCTCCAGCATATGTTCGCCATGTTTGGCGCTACCATTCTGGTGCCGATCCTGGTAAACAACTATTTTCACGGCGAGGGCTTATCCATTCAGGTAACCCTGTTCTGTGCCGGATTTGGAACACTTCTGTTCCATGTACTGACTAAGCTGAAGGTACCTGCATTCCTAGGATCATCATTTGCATTTCTTGGCGGATTTGCCACCGTTGCAGAGCTTGACACCGGAATTTTTGCCAACATGTCTTATGGAGAGAAGCTTCCATATGCATGCGGTGGTGTGTTTGTAGCAGGACTTCTGTATCTGGTACTTGCAATGATCGTTAAGGTAATTGGCGTAAAGCGCGTCATGCGTTATCTGCCTCCGGTTGTAACTGGTCCGATTATTATCTGTATTGGTCTTAGCCTTGCACCGTCTGCAATCAGCAACGCATCCCAGAACTGGATCCTTGCTTTGATCGCACTTGGAACTGTTATTTTCTTCAACATCTGGGGCGTTGGAATGTTCCGTATTATTCCGATTCTGATGGGTATTGTTGTTTCTTATGTGGTTGCCCTGATCATGAATGCCTTGGGTATGACAAACGCAGATGGAAGTGCTATCCTCAGCTTTGCAGGAGTAGCAAGTGCGCCGATCGTAGGTGTTCCGAAATTCTTCCTCTGCAAATTTAACATTACTGCAATCCTTGCAATGGCACCGATCGCAATTGCTTCCATGATGGAGCACATTGGCGATATTTCTGCTATTTCCGCAACGGTTGACCGCAATTTCATCGAAGACCCGGGGCTTCACCGTACACTTCTGGGTGACGGACTTGCAACCTCTCTGTCAGCACTGATCGGTGGACCTGCAAATACAACTTACGGAGAGAACACCAGTGTTCTTGCTCTGAGCCGTGTTTACGACCCGAAGGTAATCCGTCTGGCTGCTATTTATGCAGTTATCCTCAGCTTTATCCCGAAGATGGCTGAGGTGATTAGTTCCCTTCCGTCTGCGATCATCGGTGGTATCAGTTTTATTCTTTATGGAATGATCTCTGCTGTTGGTGTCCGTAATGTAGTTGAGAACAAAGTAGACCTGACACGTTCTCGTAACCTGGTTATTACAGCGGTTATCCTGGTTTGTGGTCTTGGCATTTCCGATGGACTTACATTTACCATCGCAGGCGCACATATTACTCTTACAGGACTTGCACTTGCTGCAATTGTAGGAATCCTGCTGAACGCCGTTCTTCCGGGAAATGACTATGTGTTTGAGACTGCAAAGAAGAAAGAGGAGATGGAAGACGACTGATCCGGCTGGCTTTCCTATATGGTGATGCTGCCGGAAGGTGAAATGTCTGTTTAGCTGATATATAAAAAGAACTCGATTCAAAGTAAATAAATGCGGGAGTCTTTTTCAAAGAGGCTCTAAGTACATTTATTTGCCATGTATGAATCGAGTTCTTTTTTATGTTGTAATAGGAAATGCTGTTGGAATTTCCTATTACCAGGCAGAATCGCACTGCGGCGGAAGGGGAGGTGTCGTTCGAGGCGACCTGCCGCAGTGCAATTCTGCAAGAAGGAATCTTTTTAGAAGCTTCCGCCTGTACCTCCGTGATCGCTGTCTGAGCCGCCGGAGGAACTGTCACTATCCTTCGGTTTCGCTGTTTTGGTAACTGTGTGATACAGGAAAATATCGTTTGATCTTGTCAGTGCCATACTTCCCTGGCGCACATAATCCACTGCGCTGTCCTGTGTCCGTACGCTTTTCAGCTGGGCTCTCATGCCCATGGTGCACAGAAACGCAAGCACAAGACCGATTCCCAGGGAAATGAGAATCCATATGGGAGAAAAGGGCTCTGTATAAGGCTCCCCGTTAGCAGCCATTTCCAACAGATCCTGACACAGATCTGCGTAGGTATCGAAAGCGCCGTAGAAGTTTTCATCCTTTAACAGAGGCTCTACATTTTCCTTCAGATAAGCAAGTCCGTCATCGTTAAACGCAGTCATACCATATCCGTGGGTGGTAATGTGCCATTCACGGTCGCCAATGCTGACCATGAACAGGATTCCGTCGTGGTTTTCGCCGGTTCCGTAACCATTCTCATCGAAGAAATGATCTGTAAAGTAGTTCATCTCATTGCCGTCTTTCGACTCTACTGTGGCAACTGCCACTTCCAGATTGTATTCCCCGGTGATGGCTTCCAGCTTATCCAGAAGCTGGGATTCTTCTTCATCTGTGAGAAGATCCGCCTCGTCCAGGACAAGGGAAAATTCGGAGGCTGCAAAGTCCTGATAAGAGTCATCTTCCTCACTGCCGGATCCGCCAAAGCTGTTGGAAGCTTCGGCCTGTACCGTAACAGCTCCCGTACCTGGCAAAGCAGTAGTAAAAAGCGCATCCGTGCCTGGAATAACTGCACTGAAAAGGCTTCCTGCTCCCAGCACTGCCGCCAGAATAATTCCAAATGATTGTTTTTTCATGGCATGTTCCTCCTTAACAAAATGTGTGAATCAGCCATGCAATGGCGTAAGCAGCAACGGAAAAACCTGCAGTAAGTCCAAGGAACCATTTAGTGAAAATACCTTTATCTACAGGCAGATTTCCTACAAATTTACCAGTCTGTCCGTTCATGCCGAACAGATAGTGGTTGCCCTTCCAGGTGGTGGAAAGAAGCCATACCGGGAAAAGGGCATAGTGGGTTTTACCGCCTTTTAACTGAATACGGGTATCTTCAGGGGTAACGCTGTCATAACCGATGACCGTATCGCGAAAAGCATCCTCAGCGGCTTTTCTTACACGCTGGTTGGCGCGCTCAGCAGATTCTTCTGCGGATACATCATATTTGTCCGCAACGTATCCTGCCAGGTAAGGAGTGGCAAAGTCCACAGCCTCGGAAATTACGTAAGGCTCCAGAGACTCTGTTAAATCATTGTCAATTTTGGAAGAACCGTCTACCGGAATCTGGTCGAACCCGATGTTTCCAGCACGGAAAACAGAGTAATGGCTGGTTTCCGTATAATCATAGTCGCTGTCACTCCAGAAACGGGTCTTGGTGGCATGATAGCGGATATCTGCAGAAGCGTCGGTGTCAAAAAGCCAGAAAGGCACATAAACACCTTTGATCTCGTCAATGTGATTTTCCTTTTTAAATACTTTGGGTAAAAGGATCTTGCCGTGAAGATGTTTGACCAGACCTTCTTTGGCTGCCTTTTTGTCCAGCTTAAACGGAATGATAAAATCCGGACGCAGGGTACCGGAAAATTTGCCGGACATTACTACCGGATTGCCGCAGAATGGGCAGGAAGAAGCACCTGTGCTTTCATCGGCAACGATTTCTCCGCCGCAGGACTGGCATATGTAAACGGACATTCCGCTGGCTTCATCTTCCTTCCAGGAGTTGTCTGAAGCACTTTCCCAGTTCAATTCATCAGATTGCTGGTTAGCTGCTGCTTCGTTAAATTCTTTGACGGTTTCCATATCAAATTCAGTGTCGCAGTAAGGACATTTCATCTTCTGGAGCGTACTGTTGAATTCGATTGCTCCGCCGCAGCAGGGGCATTTATATTCAAGTAAATCGGACATAGTTCATCTCCTTTTATGCTGCTTTTTTACTGGGTATCGTTTTCATTAAATGGATCGCCACAGTTCGGACAGAATTTTGGTGGATTGGTTGGATCTTCCGGTTCCCAGCCGCACTTGTCACAGCGGTACCGAGGCTTCATAGCCGGTTTAGGAGAACCGCAGTTGGTGCAGAATTTGCCTGTATTTACAGCGCCGCAGGAACAGGTCCAGCTTGCATTTGCTGCAGGTGTCTGAGGCTTTTTCGCGCCGCATTCCGGGCAGAAATTACCGGAAACCATAGCACCGCAGGAGCATTTCCACTGGTCAGTTGCCGGAGCAGAACCGCCTGCCTGAGCCTGGGATACGGCCGGATTTGGCTGTGGCTGTGCCATCTGCTGTGCCTGAGCTGCCTGCTGCTGTCCCATAGCGTAAAGATTCTGTGCGTTAAAACCGCCAGTCATGCCTGCCATATTCATGCCCATGAAACCGGTCATGGCACCGCCAGCGTTGCCTGCTGCTGTCTTCATGGCGTCTGCCTGTGCTCCTGCAAGAGTAGCGGCTGCCATGGCAGGATTGCGGAGGATAGCCATACGCTGCGCTTCTTTGATCATCTGGGCATCTTCCTCAGGAAGAGTGATCGGATTCATGGCAACAGATACGATCACGAGACCACGAAGCTGACTCCATTTCTGGGTGAGAGCCTGATTCATGGCATCACAGAGCTCCAGTGCATGAGCCGGAAGTGCGCTTGGACGGATTCCCTGCTGGGAAATGCTGGCAAATGCCGGCTGAAGAGCTGAGATAAATTCTGTCTTCAGCTGTCCCTCAATCTGCTCTCTGTCGTACTGCTGTTCAAAGTTTCCGCAGACGTTGGAATAGAAGAGAAGCGGGTCTGCAATGCGGTAGGAATAAACACCGCTGCAGCGGACAGAAACATCAATGTCCAGACCGATGTTCTGGTCTACAACACGGAATGGAATCGGGTTCGGAGTTCCGAATTTATTGTCTACCAGTTCTTTGGTGTTGAAATAGTAAACACGCTGGTCTTTGCCAGTGTCACCGCCGAATGTGAAACGCTTGCCAATGGTGTGGAAAGTGTTCATGATGGCGTCGCCCAGATTTCCGGAGAAAATACTTGGCTCGGTAGAAGCATCGTAGGTGTATTCGCCTGGTTCCGCGCAGATATCAACGATCTTGCCTTGCTCTACGATCATCATACATTGTCCGTCTGCGACTGCGATTCCGGATCCGGTGGTGATAATGTTGTCGCTTCCCTTGGTATTGGAGGAACGTTTGGATGTGCGTTTCTGACCTTTTACTGCCAGAACGTCATTGTCGATGGCATCACAGTAGAAAAATTCTTTCCACTGATCTGCAAGTGTACCGCCTGCGGCGCCAAGTGCTGCTTTAATAAGTCCCATATTGTAACTCCTTTCTTTTTGACCGGTCAATGACTGGAAAAATTATGTAAACGAATGCCACCTGATGCCAATAGCAGGAGTGCATTGGCGCAGAAACCATGGATTTCATATCTGGTGGTGCCTGTGTGAGCAGACATAGTGGTTTCGTTAATTTGTACAGTTATTGTCCGAAAATGATTTTATTAATTATTCTACATAACGATTCAGCAGACATTATTCCGCGAGGTGTTTTTGTGAACGAAGTTCACAGAAAAAACGAGAAATGCGGCGCGAAATCGTATAAAACATGATTTCTGTGTATCCAGAAGGATATCACTGTGAATGTGCGGAATCGTTACTACTCTACTATAAATTTTATCTGATTTTGTCTGAAAAAACAACCTATATGTGATAAATGACTGGTTTTCGTGACAATAAGACATAGATACTATCTGATTTGCAGTAAATAGGAATTGTATACCAGCCATTTGATGACAAAAAAATGTTTGGAATGCCGGAATAACAAAAATCTGCAGCCTATATATTATAGTACTGCAGATTTTGTCATTAGTAATATTGAACCTGGTATGGGGCACATTTAACCTTCTGAATTGTCATCAGATGCGTCTGAGCTGTCTGATCCGGAATTGCCTGATCCAGAGCCGTCAGAACTGGAACTGCTTTGGGTGGCAAGTGTCTGATAGTACCAGGAGGAGGTGATGGAATCATTATCCTCCACGTAATTTCCGTTGGAATCCAGCATATTTCCGTCGGAATCAAATGTGACATCCAGAAGATCCGTCTTAGTAGATGGTGTGACGTTCATGGACATGATTTCATCATATTTTGTCTGAAGGTTTTCTAGGGAAAACTCATCTCCGATGGACTGGCGGACGCTGTGTGCAGCTGCAAGAGCGTCCGTATAATCGTCCAGCTTATATGGTGCATATTCCGGGGTATCGTAGCTGTAATGCATAACCAGCGGTGTCAGTGTGGCATCCTGGATCTGGATGCTGGTCTGATCGCCGTCTACGGTCTTCTGAATGGTAAAGGCTGCCATTCCGCCAAGAAGCTGCTTCAGTGTTTCCTGACCAGTAACAAAGTTGCCAAGGGAGTAGTAGATCAGCATGTTGTGACCAGAGTCATCTGTAAGGTAGCCATATGGCTGGAGCACATTCGGATTGGTTCCGATCACAACGTCAACATCTTGCTCCATAAGGAAGTTGGCCCATTCTTTTTCGTATTCGGTAGGCATTGGTTCTTCGGTCTTGCCCCAGTTTGCAGAGAAAATCACACAGTCTGCGGAAGCTTTGGCCTGTTTGATGGCGGCTGCAACATCGGCAGTGCTGAACGTGTCAATCATAGAGCCTTTTCCGGAAGTGGATGTATCTGTACTTCCAGAACTGTCTGCATCTCCTGTTGAACTGTCGGAAGTATCCGAGCTGGCAGAGTCGTTTGCAGAACCATCGGAATTATCGGTGCTGTCGCCGGAGCTTACAGTCTGGCTTCCATATGACGGGAAGGTATAGTTAAGGAACGCAATCTTGATTCCGTTAATTTCTACAATCTTCGGAGCGTCTATACCGGACTGGTTTTTATGAATACCAACCAGAGTGACATCCGGATGGCTGGTTTCCCAGTAATTTAAAGTTTCGTTGATCATGGAAGAACCATTGTCATCGATCAGTGCTGTGGCAGATGTGACCACATTAAATCCGGCATTTACAAGTGCGTCGCCAACCTCTGTAGGAGTGGCGTAAGGCGCGGTACCGCTGACTGCGCTGTGGTCTGTGGTGAAAGGTGTTTCCTGATTGACCATAGCAATGTCGGCAGCCTGTATATCAGATTTCAGATTGGCATAAACACTGTTATAATTCCAGGCGTCGGTTTCTGACTGGCCGGATGCAAGAAGACTTGGCTGAACCAGGTTATCCCCAACTGCAAGGACTGTGGCTGTAGTGACTTCCTGGGTGGTGGCAGCTGCCTCTTCTTCCTTCTGTTTTTGTAAGTCAGCTGCCTTTTTCGCCTGGGCGGCTGGCTGGCGGATCATGGTGTAGTCCATCTGGTTAAACACCAGGCAGAGAACCACCAGAACCGCGATGGATACCAGAAAGCTGGTTCTGGAATTCAGGCGTTCTTTATAATTTAATGGGAGATTATCTCGTTTTTTCATGATTTTGCCCTTCTCTAATGTAGGAAAATATGACCAGCAGGATCAGAAAATCAGATTGCTCCTGCATATTTTCAATGTGAGTTCATTATAGCAAATTATTGTGCTCAAAGAAAGAAGTTATTACATAAATATTTAAAAAAATGTTACAGCATTTCGGGAATTTTCGGGTAATATTGCGCGTGGATCTGGCAGGCAGAAGCCGGGCGAAAATACTGCAGCTTCAGAGGCAATCACAATTTCTCGTTCATGTATTTTCGCAAAACCGGAAACTGCACAGGGCCGATTTCCAGTATCTTCTGATGAAAACTTTTCAGATCAAAGTTTTCGCCAAGGAGGGATTGCTGTTCTTCTTTCAGATCCAGAAAATTCAGATATCCCACATAGTATTTCAGATAATTAGCAGGTGTTTCGGTGATATATCGGTAAATCTCGGCCGTGACAGCAGCATCACGGATTCCGAAAAGTTTCAGGAAGCGGGCGGCTTGCGCAGGAGTCCAGCCGTGGTAATGGATTCCCACATCCAACAGGGAGTAAATGCACAGATTCACGCTGCGGTTCAGCCAGGAAAGTCGCGTGCAAGCAGAAGCTTCCTGTGAGGATAAGGTGCCGGCAGACAGATAATCTGCTGCATAATCATACGCGTAACTTTCCACATAAGTGGCCCAGCCTTCCACGTATCCGCTGTAATCGATGAGATACCGGATATGGGATGGACTTTGTCGTCCGAAATAAACGGTCTGGTAAAGATGACCGGGGAAGCCTTCGTGCGCCAGCGTGGTAAAAAGCTCCAGATTGGAAATTTGCCGTCCATGATTGATGTAAATAACATTTGGCGCTCCTGTGTCCATTGGCGGTGTCAGGTAAAACGCCGGGCTGAGAAATTCTTCCATGGATTTATGTACAGACCGGATTTCGAAATCTACAGAAGCAGTGGAGGGGAAATCCTGCTGAATATTTTTTTCCAGAAGCTCCATGACCCGTGTGGGCTCCATATCTGGCAAATCCATTTTCTCATTTAGCAATGTGAGAAGTTGTGGATGCTGTTTCAAAAGTTCTGAAATTTCCTGAGAATCGGTGGAAAGCTGCTGGGTGAGGCGCTTTTCCAGTTTTTCCACAGGTATGTAGATTCCCACCTGGCTTTTTAGAAGATATTGGTAATATTCCTTTCCACCGGAAAAATTGACCAGTCCTCCGGTATTTTTGCCTGTTCCCCGAAGCTGCTCCAGACCTTCTATCAGCATTTGATATGCGGGGAGAACCTTTTCTTTCAGAATCTGTTTATGGGTCAGGTTCAGCTGTTTCTGGTCCTTTTCGGAAAGCTTTCCATAGGCTTTTAGTTTCTGTGAAAAAATTTCCAGCATATAATTGGAATCCGGGTTTTGAATAAAAGCACGGCATTGGTCCTGAATGCGTTCCAGAGTTTCGTCGCACATAAAAAATCCGGCATCAGATTTTGTCTGTTCAAAGGCGAGAATGCTCTGGAAATATTCTTTTGTGCTGCAGAGCAGATTCAGGTAGTCGGTGATGTCCTGATTGGTGTAGAAGGAGTATTCGGCCAGCAGTACAGGCAGCTGCGCCTGGATCCCGAGGCTTGGGCTAAGCGGCTCTTCCAAAAGATAATTGTCGCCCAGAGAGGCTTCGGTGTGGTAGTAAAGGAGGAGCAGATCAAGGGTCAGGCGATTGGAAGTACTGAGCTTTGACTGGGAAAATTTTTTCAGCTTTTTTACATATTCCTGGCACTGGGCAGAGGCTTTTTCATTGTTGGGATGTATTGTGCCAAGGGTAGCGCGGGGGCGTGAGATGCCCTGTTTTTCCGGATAAGCCAGGGAATAATGAAGATTCAGGGCGTTTCCGGAAACCTCTTTTTCAAATATGGACTCCGCGAAGTTTTCGAAGCGGGCATTTTCGGAGAAGACATGACTGAAAAGCCAGGAAAATGTGAAGCAGATAATAAGAAAAAAAGCCAGAATAGCGGCGGTGAATTTTGGTCTGTTTGACATAGGATGCCCTCTGCTCTGGGGGATTTCTACTATATTATTGAGAATTTCAGTGTAGTATGCGAAATATTTGGTTCCATGGCTTTAAGATTATGTGTATTTTGTGTACAAGACTGACGGGAATGACGAAATTAGTTGGGGATGTCATGGGGAAGTTGTTGGATTTCACGGAAAAGGCGATTTTTTTATTTGTGGGAGCAAAATTGACGGTAACAGATTGTTGTGATATTATGCGTAATTGTTACATATGCTTAATATAAATGTAACATTTTGAAGGGTGATTTTATATAAATTGAGAGGTGTATGAATGTTAAAAAATAAAATGAAAAAACTGATCTGCGGAATGACAATGTGTATAACGGTCTGTTCTCAGATGATTTTTCCACAGACTGCGTTTGCAGCGACTAAGGCTGCTGTGGAAAAGGCGGGCGAGGCATTTGTAGCTGGGATGACAGAGACTGCAGAGGCAGAGGAGGTACTTTCTGAGGAAGAGCTTCGTCAGCAAATCGTGGATTTTGCGCTGCAGTTTGAGGGAAATCCTTATGTTTACGGTGGGACAAGTCTGACAAACGGAGCAGACTGTTCCGGGTTTGTAATGTCTGTGTTTGCACAGTTTGGCTATTCACTGCCCAGAGTAGCAGCAGATCAGTATAATCAATCAGCGAAAAAAAGCGTGGAAGATCTGGAGCCAGGAGATCTGATTTTCTATGGAAGCGGAATCAGCCATGTGGCACTGTACATTGGAACTGGACAGATTATCCATGCAAGTACATCTGCGTCTGGAATCAAGATTTCCAACTATGATTATGAGGCGCCTGTGGGAGTAGGAACTTACATTGAAGCGGACGGCTTCTTTAGTGAATAAGAGTGAGGGAGCGGAGCATTTGATAAAACAGATATGAAATCCGGTTATCCTGTTCTGACATTTACAGCCGGGGAAGGTTTCCCCGGCCTTTTTGTACAGTGACGGGAGTCTGCAACGTTGTTATTCGCTGATAACATTCCGCGAGGTGCTTTTTTGAACAAGGTTCGCAGAAAACCCGAGAATTGCGGCGCGAAATCATGCAAAGCATGATTTTTGTGCATTGCGAAGCTTGTTACTGTGAAGGTTGCGAACGGTAACCATGCCACGATACAAAGGGGAATGGTGAGAGGATAAAATTGATTTGTGTGTATTTTGTAAGGTATTGTAAATACGATATTTTGCAAGGAAAAATGTCGAAAAGTGTTGAAATTAGCAGATTGCACAAAGACTTAAAAAAAATGTGGATAGGTGAATTAATAGGTAGAAAGTTTTCCACTTTCAAAAATATGAAAAAATGTTGAAAAATCAAGTTATGCACAAAGTTATCCACATTATCCACATGGAAAAGCATGTGGATGAGTTGATTTACATAATGGGAATCGAAACAAATGTTTTGGTTATTGTTATGAAAATGTAAAATTCGACAGAAATCGGCAAAAAGGTATTGACTTTTACAAAATCAAAATATTATAGAATATTCGCGGAAAATATTACAATTAGAGGTAAAAAACATAAAATGTCTGACAAAATAAATTGTTCATTACAGGGCATATTTTGCCTGAAGCTCCGAAAAACTATAGAGAAGTTACAATGAGATTCTGGTAAAATATGGAATTATATTAAGAAGCCCTTTGCGGAGAAAATTTCCTCTGCAAAGGGCTTTCTTTATAATGTTTTTGATATTATTTTGGCGTTACTGGAAGATATGATTTTTCTTTGCCTGTTTTAAGGTTTTTTTATACCAGTAGTAATCGCCCTGACCTTTACTGTAGTTCTGGATTTCTACGTCTACATCGTAGTAATATTTTTTACCATCTACGATGGCATAGTTCCAACTGTGGCCGGCTCTGGTGCCATCCAGATTCTTATAGTAGCCGTTGCAGACACCGGCATCTACGCCTACGTGGTTGCAGAGGATGACAAAGATTGCGGCCTGGTCGCTGCAGACTCCGCCGCGTTTCTGCATATAAGGAGCCATAAAGGATGACCAGGAGGAGCCACCGAAAATAAGTTTGCCGTTTTGGTAGTTCTGGAGAGTCTTTTTCTTGTAGTTTTTAATCCGCTTCTGGGCTTTGGTGCTGGTGAGATCGTAGTAATTTTTGGCTTTTACAAATTCATCGGCGTGTTTATGCTTGAAGTTTACAGTCATCCAGTGGTAGATACGTCGAACTTTTTCATCCTGGCTCATAGTGAGCTTTATTTTGGCTGACTGGATCATTTTTTCTGCCATGTAGTCTACAGTATCGACTCCGGTGTATTCTGGAATTGTGGTGGAAGCTGCGAGACCTTTGCTTCCGGATGGGGCTTTGGAAGATACTTTAAAACTTTTGGTTTTGGTGACAGATTTTATGCAGATCTGGTCTTTTTCTACATAATAGAAAAGCTCAACTTTGTAAGTGCCATTTGATGCGTAGGCTGTGGGCTTTTTCCCAGCTTCATTTCCTTTTGAGGGTTTTCCGTTCCAGTCAAGGCGAATGGTTTTATGTTCAAAAGAAGTGACCGGATCGCCCCAGAAATTTGTTCCGCCAATGTTTTTGTATGTTTTTTCATAAACATATTTACCAGATTTGTTTAGAATCCTAAGACGTACATTGATGGCCGTGCCCTCAAGGTCCTGTTCGGTGTTAAATGATACTCCAGCACGAATGGAAAGATAGTTTCTTTTGCTTGGATGAAATCCTTTGGAGCTGATGCCTGTGAGCAGGCTGTCTACTGACATCTGGATTTCATCTGGATTGATCGTATCCGTTTCTTCCTCTGCTTTTACATTCTGTACACTGAACAGGAATATTATTGACAGCAACAGGAACGTGCTTAAGCAGATGTTTAAAAATTTTTTCCCTTTTTCAAGCATTTCTTCTCCTCCTTTGTTTTCTGATCTTCCTTAATTTTTTGTATAACCTGAAGTTTGTTCATTTTTGCAGAAGCAGCTTCGACCTCTTGGACGATACAGAAAAATTCTAATATGAGTATATTGGTTTTATTTAAGAGATTCAAGCTTAAAGTAATATTTTTCAAACACGCTCTAGGTTTCTGAAAAATTGGGATAGAAAAATAAAATGTATTCATGCAAAATAGGGCATAAGGAGGAAGGGATTTTTTACTTTACAAAAGATAAATATCGGAGTTTTCCGAGTTAAAGAAATTGATGAAGACGATAGCATATTTCAGCAATTGATGGAGGAATATAGACTTATCGGGGAAAGACTGGAGAAAGAACTTCTGGATGTGGGAAAAGAGAAACACTATCGAGATCTGATTGAATTGATTGACAGAATTGCAGATTATATTTTCAAGGAATCCCCCGGGTGAAGAAAGGAATTGGTGAGATTATGGGTGGACAGGTATTGGAACTGGAGTCGGAACGATTGGAGAGATTGATTAGAGAAGGATGTGAAGCGGCAAGAGTTGATTTTACTGGCTTTAAGGGCACAAAAAAACACCGTCCCCGCGGCAATCGCTTTGTCCGCAAAAACAGTGCTTTCAGTGCGCCTTCAGGGGTTCGAACCCTGGACACCCTGATTAAGAGTCAGGTGCTCTACCAACTGAGCTAAAGGCGCATTTCCTATTTCGTTGATTTGTTATTTCCTCAACGCAAGATGTATTATATATCAAGTGTAGGACAAAAGTCAATAGGAATTTTATAATTTTTTTAAATTTTTTCGAAAACTTTTACGATTGCTATTTAGTGTGTTGGTCATTATTCCGGACGCGATTTCACAATGTATATTCACCGCCGCGCGTCGCAACGTTCCGGCAAGCTAATGACTAACTGCGACTAAGACGCTCAGGAGAGCCTTCGCGCCTAAGTCTCCGTAAGTCATGGATCTCGCCTCCACTAAAACCGCTCCTGAAATGCGCGGCTTGCGAATATACATTGCAAAATCGCTGGTTATTGGAAAGAGAAGAAAGAAACAATAACGACAACAATGGGGGTGGGGTGAAGTAGTTGGTATCCCGCAACTTTATTGTTTTTTGCCAATCTATCGTTGTCAAGAAAGTGTAGGGAAACCAATCACTCACCCACCCCTCTTCATTAAAAGTTCTTATCAACCAGCAAGTCCCAGCCAGTACACAGCATTTGGGCAATGTGTATTACTCCAGCGAGCCATTTCAGGCGCGCTCTTAGCGTAAGCGAAATCCAGCGCTTACGGAGACTTATGCGTGAGGGCTCTCCCGAACGCATTAGTCGCAGTTAGCGATTAGTTCGCTGTAGCGTTGCGCCGGCGAGTGAGTAATACACATTGTCCAAATGCGTCCGCATTGAAGAACTTTTAATCAACTAAATAGCAATAGTACCTTATTTCCTACAACAATTCCAGAATATCCTCCCTGCTCATACCACTCAGCTGTCCCATATCACCGCTGATGATCTGCTCTGCCAGATCCTGCTTTGCTTCCTGGAGCTTCTGGATCTTTTCTTCGATGGTATTGCGGGCGATAAGCTTGTACACCGTGACCTTCTTTGTCTGACCGATGCGGTGGGCACGGTCAGTGGCCTGGTTCTGGACAGCCTGATTCCACCAGGGGTCATAGTGGATAACCACATCTGCACCTGTCAGATTCAGTCCAACGCCGCCTGCTTTCAGGGAAATGAGAAATACAGGAGTGGTATCAGAATTGAACTGTTTCACAAGCTCCTGTCGTTTCTGCTTGGAGGTTTCCCCAGTGATGATGTAATAAGGAATCCCCTCTTTTTCCAGTGCTGCCTGAAGAAGAGACAGCATGGAAGTAAACTGGGAAAATAAAAGCATACGGTGCCCACCATCAATAGCACTCTGGATCAGCTGCATACAGCTCTCAGCCTTGGCAGATTCGCCGCGGTAATTTTCAAAGCAAAGAGAAGGAGAGCAGCAGATCTGTCGCAGCTTCGTCAATTCAGCCAGAATCCACAATTTGCTCTTATTAAATTCGCCCTCGTCCTGCTGGGCAATTTTTTCCTTCATATGTACAACCTGGGCATCATACAGCTTCTGCTGGGCATCCTCAAATTTCACGTAACGGACTTCTTCCAGTTTTTCAGGAAGATCCTTCAGCACATCCTCTTTCAGACGGCGAAGGATAAATGGGGACACCATTTTCTGCAGACGGGTCATGGCAGACTCATCGTCGTTCTTTACGATCGGAGTTTCAAATTCCTTTTTAAAGGTATCGTAACCGTAGAGAAATCCTGGCATTAAATAATCGAAAATACTCCAAAGCTCACTGAGGCGGTTCTCAATTGGTGTACCTGTAAGTGCGTAGCGGGTCTGGCTGTGGATCACCTTTACAGATTTGGCTGCTGCTGTTGTGTGATTCTTGATATACTGTGCCTCATCAATGATCTGGTATAAAAATTCTTTTTCCTCATACTGGTCAATATCTCTTTTTAAAAGGTCGTAAGAAGTGACCAGAACATCGAAATCTGAGTATGTCTGAAGCTTCGCCTGACGCTCGGACTGACTTCCTGCGATCAGGGAAACCTTCAGCTGTGGGGCAAATCGGGCAAGCTCTTCACCCCAGTTAAAAACAAGGGCAGCAGGAGCCACTACCAGAGATGTGCCGGTTTTGCCTTCAAGCTTCGCTGCGAGAAGAACTGCGATTACCTGTAAGGTTTTTCCAAGTCCCATATCATCGGCGAGAATTCCGCCAAATTTCCATGCTTCCAGGGTACGCAGCCATTTGTAACCGTTCTTCTGATATTTTCGCATGATCCTGGAAAGGCTTTCCGGTTCTTCAAAATCAGCATCGTTAATGGTTTTGAAGCCTTTTACGATTTCACGGAAATGACGGTCACGGTTGGCATATATGTTTTCGTTGCTTTCCAGCATCTGATCCAGATATAAGGTGCGGTATGCCGGAATGTGCATTTTTCCTTTGACAAATTCTTTCGGAGTGAGATGAAGGGTTTTCATCAGTTCTGCCAGCATTTCCAGGTTCTGCTCCTGGAGATTGACAAATTCGCCGCTTTTCAGCTTGTAATATTTTTTCTTCAGCTGATAGCTTTTCAGGATATCCAGAAGCTCCTGGCTGGAAATATCATCTGTGGAAATATTCAGATCCAGGAGTCCGCCGGACACGGACACCCCAACGGAAACCTTTACAGTCTTTAAGGTATGTCGGCTGCGGAACCGGTTGGTGCAGCGTACTTCGCCAAGCTCCATGAGGGCGGCAGTTCCGGATTCCATGATCTGATAGCTCAGTTCTTCGTCGTGATTGCAGTGAAGAACGTCAAAGTCGGGATCATAGTAAGGCAGCCATTCCATTGTTTGATCCAGAATGCTGTTTTCCAGAGGAAAATCTCGGAACTGCTGGTCAGGGGAGATGTTCTCATGAAGTAAAAGCTTTCCTACAGAGAATTCCTTTTTTCCATAAAAGGCGCTTACCTTGCAGATAACGTTATCATTTTCTATGTCCAGATAAAATACGAAGTGCGCTTCAGGGGTGAGGTACTGCCTGAATTTCTCCGGATTTTCCTCTGTAATATCCGCCACCTCCTGAAGTTGAGGCAGCACATTGTGATAAAAATTGGACAATGTATTGCGCCCCATCTGGAAGTGGAATTCTCCATTTCTGGAAAGCGCTGTCAATGGACGGACCTTTTCCATAAAGGCCGGTTCTGTTTTGCAGAAGCTGTCATCCTGGATAAAGTATGAAGAGTCCATACCTTGAAAAAGCTCTGGGATGTATCCCTTTACTGTGACACCGTCAAACTGCTTTTTATCCTTAGAGGCATCCAGAATCCGTATGGAAATCCGTGGATTCCCTGTTTTGCAGTGAAGCTGGGCTTTTTTACGGGCTGCATCCGGAGTTTTATCTTCAAAATCTATTTTCTCACTGCCGACATTGTCGTAAAAACTGTCCAGACGCCAGCCAAAAAGATCCAGAGAATTGCCAACATTAAACTTCTTTGGCAAATAGATGCCGGAATTCTGGATTTTGTCTACGAACTGCTCTTCCTCGCGTACGATCCGGTCAATATAGCGGATCCATTTGCGGCTCTCCTCTGTGAAATCCTGCGTTTTGTGGCTGATCTGGGTGCTGGTTCCATACTGAACGATCTCACCGTTGCGAACCTGGCGGCAGAAGTCATCCAGTTTTTTTACCACGAACATTTTGGAAGTGCCCACTTTAAAAGAAACGGAAAGTTTATTGTCATTCTGAGTCAGCCTTGGAATCAGGGAAACGCTTGGAGAAACCTGGGCCGGTGTTTCTTTCTGGCCATTTTTGAGCTGCCCTCTGCGATAGGAGTTCAGCAGATAGTCTCCGTTCATGTCTGTGGCATCTGAAAAATTATTGTGGCTTACATAATCCCGAACATAAAAAGCCAGAGCAGCGGTATACTGGCATCTGGAATTATCAGAGTACCAGCCCCAGTATTTCCTGCTGCATTCCGGGCATCCGCATCTTGCGTAAGTTACTTCTTCGTGAGAAAAAAGGAGTGTGACATCAAAATTATTTCTGCCGGTCTGGAAAGTTGCCTCTACCTGGCCAAGGCGCTGACCGTTCATCCTGTCGTAACCGCAGGAAATGTCAGTGACATTCATTTTCCCCTGGCGATAGATGGCTTCCCCGCTTTTTCGGTCTTTGGCAGTGAGCTTTAAGGATTCGAGAATTTTGTTGCCGTTAAAATAGCTGTAATTTTCCAGCTGTTGGATATTTCCTTCTAATGAGGAATCGTCGTCGGTGTCACTGTCATTCTGGGAACCGCCAAGGAGCTGGTACGTTTCGTTACGCTTTTGTTTTTCCAGCTCTTCCTGACGTTTGCGCTCTTCCATTTCTTTCTTTTTCACTTCTGTCGGAGAATTTTTCATTTGTTTGGCTTCCTTTTTATGATTTTTCTTTGTCGTTTTTGTCCTTGGGAAACATGCTGTCCAGCAGTTTGGACAGTTCGTTGGCATGCTTCTTTATGCTGGAGAAGGGATTGCTTCTGTTTTTATGTTCATAGCCAAATTGAGCAGCAAATTTTTGCAAAGATCTGGTTCGCTTCATATAAAAACTCCTGCCAGATATTTCTTCCTTATAATATGAAAAGAAATACAGCAACGTGAAACATTTAACGACGAATGATCATCTTGCAGATAGGATTTCCTATAGAAGAAAATTTTTCTTCATATTCGGTCATTACATTGCCAACCATCATTTCTTCGTTGTGATGAAGATCAAAGGTATGTGCTTCAAGCTTCCATCCGGCTTCCGGGACTTCTTCTAGGGAAAAGTCGAACAGGCCGCGGTTGTCAGTTTTGAACTCGATGGTTCCGTCTTCTTTCAGAATCTTGTCGTAGCGGGCAAGAAATTCCCGGGAGGTAAGGCGGCGGGAAGCGTGGCGGGCCTTTGGCCAGGGATCGGAAAAATTCAGATAGATTTTTGAAACCTCGCCTTTTTCAAAAGTTTCCGGAAGGAGGCGTGCATCCATACGCATGAATTTCAGATTGGAAAGCGCCTGCCCTTCCTCAGCCAGCGCCTCCTTTTTCTGAATGGCACGAAGAAGTACGCTGTCATACATTTCGATTCCGATATAGTTGATCTCTGGGTGGAGCTTCGCCATATCCATAAGAAAGCGGCCTTTTCCCATGCCAACCTCCAGATGGACAGGCTGATTCTGTGGGAAAACCTTGTTCCAGTTTCCCTTATTCTCCTGGGGATTCTGGATCACGTAAATACTTTCTTCAATTGCGTCTTTGGCGCCTGGTATATTTCTAAGTCGCATGGTTTCCTCCTGTAATTAAATTTATAACCGTCTGAAACTGATTTCGGCTCTTTGCAAAAGTTTACCGGGTGGTAAAAAATGCTTGTCAGAATCAGCTGAAATAGTATTCATTCTTAACAAAACTACTATACATGATTTCCTGCTTTTTCGCAATAATATTGATATCGTGATTCTTCAGACACGCTCTATGTCAGGGGGGAACGCAAAGAGCTTCTAGAAAAAATTGACCAATTTTGACTGAATATGAAACCTATCAGCAAGAAATGCAAATGGAAAAACGAGAAAATTCTGTATAAATATGATTTTCTTCCTATTTATAATTAATACGTGTACCTAGTATAAAATTTCGATATGACAGGAATTGATAAGATCGTTAATTTTTAGTCAAAACATCTGGAATTGTATTGAATTTTTGTGAAAATTTTAGGCAAAGTTTGACTGGTATTTTCATCAAAATGGGTGTAAGATACTTAAAACTTGAAAAAGGAGGGGAAAAATGGAACAGATAATCGGTAAGTTATCCGAGATAGAGACAACTGCAGAGACCATTATGAAGGATGCACTGCAGAAGAAGAAAGCTCTTTCAGCTGAGATGGAAAGGCAGTCCAAGGAATTCGACACCCAGCTGGAGAAACAGACAGAAGAGCAGATTAAGGAAATTCGCCGGAATCTTGAGGGTGAGAAGGATAAGCGCCTGTCATCCCTGCGGGAAGACACTCAGGCTGCCTTAAGTCAGCTGGACGCTTACTATGCGAAGAATCACGAACGCCTTTCCAGAGAAATTTTTGAAAAGATCATTCAGGAGGAAGTGATGTAATGGGAAGCGTTCTTTCCTACAGCGGAATTTCCACGAAAATACGCGCTATGAGCAGTCATCTGGTGACAGATGAACAGCTTCAGGAAATCGTCCGCTTTTCGGACGTTCCACAGGTAGCCGCTTATTTGAAGAAAACGCCGGAATATGCGAAAGCATGGTCAGACCTTGATGAGAATAATCTTCACCGAGGTGAGATCGAGAAGCTTCTGAAGAAATCCATTTTCGGAAATTTCTCCCGCATTTACAATTTTGCAAACAAGGAGCAGCGCAAGTTCCTGGCACTTTATTCCAAGCGCTACGAAATCCGTGTTCTGAAAGAGATCATGACAAATCTCTTTGATCACAGAAGCACCGATCCTGTGGATATGAGTCCTTACCGCGACTTTTTCCTGCACCATTCCAAGCTGGACATTGACAGAGTGGCAGGTGCCGGAAATATGGATGAGTTCATGACAGCCCTGAAGGGCAATGAATTCTATGCTCCGCTTCAGAGCGTATATGAGAACGGCAATGGACTTTTATTTGACTACGGAATGGCTCTTGATCTTTATTATTTTAATCAGATCTGGAGTGTCCGCAAAAAGTTATTCAAGGGAAACGATCTGGACGAGATCACCAAGGCTTATGGTGAGAAGTTTGATATGCTGAATCTGCAGTTTATCCTGAGATCCAAGCGTTATTACAAAATGGAGCCGGCAGCCATCTACGCACAGCTGATTCCCGTGAATTATAAACTAAAGAAAGAAGAAATCACAGCTCTGGTGGAAGCTACCAGCAAAGAAGAAGGTGAGCAGATCTTTTCCCGTACCTGGTACGGCAGGAAATATCAGCAGCTGAACCTGATCTCCATGGAGGAGCTTTATAATAGTCTGCTCCGTACCGTGCTTGAGAAAGAGGCTCGCAAGGATCCTTATTCAGTAGCTGTTTTGTATTCTTATCTTTACCACAAAGAGCATGAGGTAAACCGTCTGACCATCGCACTGGAGTGTGTTCGTTACCAGGTTGATCCGGACGAGGCAATGCATTATGTTCACAACAATTAGTAACCCGGAGGTAGCAATGTGATTGAGAAAATGAAATTTGTCAGCATTACCGGGCCAAGAGAGGATATCGACCGAGTTGTAAATAATTACCTCAGCCGGTATGAGATTCATCTGGAGAATGCTCTTACTGAGCTCACAGATGTGAAGAATCTTTCCCCTTATCTTGAAATCAATCCTTATAAAGAAGCTTTAAGCACAGTCGGAAGCTTCTATGAAGAGGTTGAGAACCCGGAGCAGGCTTCTGCGAAGAAGCTGCCAATCGAAAAAGCTCTCTCTTTCGTACAGCAGATCAAAGATGAAGCGGATGTCCTTAACAAGACCCGTCAGGAACTGGAAGAGAAACGTGATTCTCTGGCAGAATCACTTCGTATCATCTATCCTTTCCGAAATGTAGACTTTGATGTGCAGTCAATCCTGAAAATGCGTTATATCCATTATCGCTTTGGACGGATCGAGAAAGATTATTTCGATAAATTTAAAACATACATTTATGATAATCTGGATACGATTTTCATTAAATGTGATGAAGATGACCGTTATATCTGGGGAATTTATTTTGTTCCCGTTCATGAAGCACAGCGGATCCATGCCGTATATTCTGCTATGCACTTTGAAAAAATCTTTGTACCGGATCAGTATGATGGAACTGCCAAAGCTGCATACACAGCACTTGAAGCGCAGTACAAGAAAACAATTGCAGATCTTGATGCAAACAAAGCGGCAAGAAAAGCTTTCTTCAGAAAAAATGCATCCGACATTGTTTCCTGCAAACATACACTTTCCCAGTTTTCACGGAACTTTGATATCCGTAAACTGGCAGCATGCACACATGGGGACAATAAGGGAGAGGCAGCAGTCGATTATAAGCCGAAGGAACCATTTTATATCCTTTGTGGCTGGATGACAGAGAAGGATGCTAAGGCTTTCCAGAATGATATTTCCGGAGATTCACGTATTTTCTGTCTGATTGATGAGAATGAGCAGGAGGATGCCCATAAGACACCGCCTACCAAGCTGAAGAACCCCAAGCTTTTCAAGCCATTCGAAATGTACACCAAAATGTATGGCCTTCCGGCTTATGGAGAGATGGATCCAACCTGGTTTATCGCCATTACTTATTCCTTTATTTTCGGCGCAATGTTCGGAGATGCAGGACAGGGTCTGGTTTTATTGATCGGCGGATATCTTCTTTACAGATTCAAGCATATTGATCTTGCCGGAATCATCAGCTGTGCAGGTATCTTTTCCACATTCTTTGGCTTCATGTTCGGCAGTGTCTTCGGATTTGAGGATATTATAGAGCCTGTATGGTTAAGGCCTATGGATGCCATGATGAATGTGCCTTTTATCGGAAAACTGAATACCGTATTTATTATCGCTATTGGCTTTGGTATGGGAATCATTCTTCTGTGTATGATTTTTAATATTATGAATTCCCTGAAAGCAAAGGATACAGAGAAAGTATGGTTTGATACCAACTCTGTTGCAGGCCTTGTATTCTATGGATCCGCAGTGATTGTAATTGCATTGTTCATGACAGGCCATAAGCTTCCTGGCGGTATTGTTCTTTGCATTATGTTTATTCTTCCGCTGCTTGTAATGTTCTTAAAAGAGCCTCTTACAAACCTTGTGGAAAAGAAGCCGGCAGCCTTTGAAGGCGGTGTGGGAATGTTTATTGTTCAGGGATTTTTCGAGATGTTCGAAGTCCTTTTGAGCTATTTCTCCAACACACTTTCTTTCGTGCGTATCGGAGCTTATGCAGTCAGCCATGCAGCTATGATGCAGGTTGTACTGATGCTGGCCGGTGCCGAGAACGGAAGCCCGAACTGGGTAGTGATTGTTCTCGGAAATATTTTCGTATGCGGTCTTGAGGGTCTGATCGTTGGTATCCAGGTACTGAGACTTGAGTATTACGAGATGTTCAGCCGTTTCTACAAAGGAAGCGGAAGAAAATTCGAGCCGTTCCGTTCTGACGCGGAGGCAAAGTAAACTGCCGCTGGTAGTGAAATATTTATCAAATGTCTCTGTGAAATGCAGTGACATTACAAATGTTAAAAACACGAGGAGGTCAATTATCATGACAGTTATGACACAGATTATCTTAGCAGTAGCGCTTGTATTAAGCATTATCGTTCCATTTGGTTATTATTTCATCGGCGAGAAGAGCCGTGGACGCTATAAAACAACAATTGCAACAAACGCATTTTTCTTCTTTGGTACCATGTTAGTAGCAGCAATGGTTATGTTTGCAGGAAGCTCTTCTGTACAGGCTGCAACAGGCGCTGATGCAGGTATTGCAACAGGTCTTGGATATATTGCAGCAGCTCTTGTTACCGGTCTTTCCTGTATTGGTGGTGGTATTGCCGTAGCCAGTGCGGCAAGTGCAGCTCTTGGTGCAATCAGCGAGGATCAGAGCATTCTTGGTAAATCCCTTATCTTCGTAGGTCTTGCCGAAGGTGTTGCTCTTTACGGTCTGATCATTTCCTTCATGATCATCGGTAAATTATAATTATGAAAATGTTTTTGATCAGTGACAACATCGATACCTGCACAGGGATGAGACTGGCAGGTGTGGAAGGCGTGGTAGTCCATGAGCGTGACGAACTGAAGGACGCTCTGGAAAAAGCAATCGCCAACAAAGAAATCGGGATCCTTCTCCTGACCGAAAAATTCGGCCGGGAGTTTCCCCAGATCGTGGACGATGTAAAGCTGAACCATAAAACGCCTTTGATCATCGAAATCCCTGACAGGCATGGTACAGGCCGCAAACCTGATTTTATTACCGGATATGTTAACGAAGCCATTGGCTTAAAGTTATAGGCAGGAGAAGACCAAGCATGACAATTGAAGAAAAACTGCAGCATTTCTATGACACTTCCGTTGCGGAAGCCCAGACAGAGGCTGAGAATACACTGGAAGCACATAAGAAGAGTCTGGAAGAAATGCTTGAAAAGCATAAAGAATCAAGAAAAATGGATGCCGAGGCACAGATCAAGGCAGAGACAGAAAATGCTACCCGAGAGGTAAACAAGGCACTTTCTGCTGAGCAGCTGACTTTAAGACGTGACTGGACAGCCAAACAGAATGAGCTTAGAAATGAGCTTTTTGTAGAGGTTAAGAATCATCTGGAGGACTTTATGGAGAGCCCTGAATATCAGGATTATCTTTGTACAAGAATCCAGAAGGCAAGAGAATTTGCGGGAAATGATGAAATCTTCATCTATCTTTCCCCGGAAGATACAGCATTACAGCGTTCTATCGTTGCAAAGACAGGATTTACAGTTGAGATTTCCAAGGAGCCGTTTATGGGCGGTATCAAAGCTACCATCCCGGCGAAAAATATCCTGATCGACAATTCTTTCATGAGCGCTTATGAGAAGCTGAAAAAAGAATTCAAATTTGACGGAGGGCTGAGCCATGAATAAAACAGGTATTATCTACGGCGTTAACGGTCCTGTTATTTATCTGAAAGGCGACCCGGGATTTAAGATTTCCGAGATGGTTTATGTTGGACCTGAGAAGCTGGTCGGTGAGGTTATTGGTCTGAAAAAGGGCATGACTACCGTACAGGTTTTCGAGGAGACAACAGGACTGAAGCCAGGCGATACAGTAATGGGAACAGGCGATGCTATTTCCGTTCTTCTGGGACCTGGAATCATTCATAACATTTTCGATGGTATCCAGCGTCCTCTGGAGGAGATTGCAAAATCCTCCGGAAAATATATTTCCCGTGGTGTCAGTGTTGATTCCCTTGATACTGCTAAGAAATGGGATGTTCATGTAACTGTTAAAGTTGGAGATATGGTAAGCGCAGGTACTATCATTGCAGAGACTCAGGAAACAGCTTCCATTCTTCATAAATCCATGGTTCCGCCAACAATTGGAGAGGCTGAGGTTATCAAGGCAGTTCCGGACGGAGCATATACCATCCTTGACCCGATTGTAACGGTTCGTCTTTCTGACGGCAGTGAGCGCGATATCGCACTTGCGCAGAAATGGCCGATCCGTGTGCCAAGACCTACCTACAAGCGTTTCCCTGCAAGCGTGCCGCTTGTAACCGGACAGCGTATCCTGGATACCCTTTTCCCAATTGCAAAGGGTGGTACAGCAGCGATTCCTGGCGGTTTCGGTACTGGAAAAACTATGACACAGCACCAGATCGCAAAGTGGTCTGACGCTGATATCATTATCTATATTGGATGTGGTGAGCGTGGAAACGAGATGACACAGGTTCTGGAGGATTTCAGTAAACTGATCGACCCGAAATCCGGAAACCTGATGATGGACCGTACCACTCTGATCGCCAATACATCAAACATGCCTGTTGCAGCCCGTGAGGCTTCTATTTATACAGGTGTTACACTGGCTGAGTATTATCGTGACATGGGTTATGACGTTGCCATCATGGCAGACTCCACTTCCCGTTGGGCTGAGGCTCTTCGAGAGTTATCCGGACGTCTGGAGGAAATGCCTGCCGAGGAAGGTTTCCCGGCTTATCTGGCTTCCAAGCTTTCCGCTTTCTATGAGCGAGCTGGTATGATGCAGAACTTAAATGGAACCGAAGGTTCCGTATCTATTATCGGTGCGGTTTCCCCACAGGGTGGTGACTTCTCTGAGCCTGTTACACAGAATACAAAGCGTTTCGTCCGCTGCTTCTGGGGACTGGATAAATCTCTGGCTTATGCCCGTCATTTCCCAGCTATCCACTGGCTCACAAGCTATAGTGAGTACCTGGAGGATTTAAGCCCATGGTACAGAGATAATGTTTCCGCTAAATTTGTAAGCGACCGTAATCAGCTGATGGCGATTCTGAACCAGGAGAGCTCTCTGATGGAAATCGTTAAGCTGATCGGTAGTGATGTTCTTCCGGATGATCAGAAGCTGACTCTGGAGATCGCAAGGGTTATCCGTCTTGGATTCCTTCAGCAGAATGCGTTTCATGCAGAGGATACCTGTGTACCGATGAGCAAGCAGTTCAATATGATGGAGATCATCCTTTATCTGTACGAGAAGTGTCGCTCCCTTGTAAATCAGGGAATGCCGGTTTCCGTACTGAAGGAGGATAATATTTTTGAGCGTGTCATTGCTATCAAATATGATGTTCCGAATAACAAACCTGAGATGTTTGACCAGTATAAGGCTGACATCGACAGATTCTACGATAACGTATTAGAGAGAAACGGCTGATAGGGAGGTAAGTTTTTTATGGCAATCGAATATTTAGGCCTTAGTGAAATAAACGGCCCTCTTGTAGTTCTGGAAGGCGTTAAAAACGCTTCCTATGAGGAAATCGTCTCCTTCCGTATGGATGACGGTACCGAAAAGCTTGGCCGTATCATTGAAATATACGAAGATAAAGCAGTAATTCAGGTTTTCGAGGGTACAGATAATATGTCCCTTGGAAACACTCATACACGTCTTAGTGGTCATCCTATGGAAATCGGGCTTTCCCCGGAAATCCTGGGACGTACCTTTAACGGTATTGGACAGCCTATCGATGGTCTTGGCGAGATCACACCAGAGGTCAGCCTGAACATCAACGGACTGCCGCTGAACCCGGTTACCCGTGAGTATCCGCGTAACTACATCAATACCGGTATTTCCGCAATTGATGGTCTGACCACCTTGATCCGTGGACAGAAGCTTCCGATTTTCTCTGGAAACGGTCTTCCTCATGATAAGCTGGCTGCACAGATCGTGCGTCAGGCTTCTCTGGGCGCTGATTCTGATGAGAATTTCGCCATTGTGTTTGCTGCAATGGGTGTTAAGTATGATGTTGCAGAGTTTTTCCGCAGAACCTTTGAGGAGAGCGGTGCTTCCGATCACGTTGTTATGTTCCTGAACCTGGCAAATGACCCTACTGTTGAGCGTCTTCTGACTCCGAAGATCGCCCTGACTGCAGCAGAGTATCTTGCTTTTGAAAAAGGTATGCATATTCTGGTTATTCTTACAGATATCACTTCTTTCTGTGAGGCAATGCGTGAGGTTTCTTCTTCCAAAGGTGAGATTCCTTCCCGTAAAGGTTATCCTGGATATCTTTACAGTGAGCTTGCTACTTTATATGAGCGTGCAGGTATTGTTTCCGGTGGTACAGGTTCTGTTACACAGATCCCGATTCTGACCATGCCTAATGATGATATTACCCATCCGATCCCTGACCTTACCGGTTACATTACTGAGGGTCAGATTGTTCTGGACAGACAGCTTCATGGACAGGGTATTTACCCGCCAATCAATGTTCTGCCGTCTCTTTCCCGTCTGATGAAGGATGGTATTGGTGAGGGCTTCACAAGAGCGGACCATCAGGACGTTGCCAACCAGCTGTTTTCCTGTTATGCAAAGGTTGGAGATGCGAGAGCCCTTGCTTCTGTTATTGGTGAGGATGAGCTTTCTCCTCTGGATAAGAAGTATCTGCAGTTTGGTAAGGCATTTGAGGCTGAGTTTGTCGGTCAGACAGATACAGAGAACAGAAGTATTATTGATACTCTGAATAAGGGCTGGGAGCTTCTTGGTATGCTTCCGAAGGATGAGCTTGACCGTATTGATACCAAGATTCTGGATCAGTATTATCACGAGACTACCAAATAAAGTGTGAGGTGACTTGAATGGATCCGAATACCTTTCCTACCAAGGGTAATTTAATTCTGGCTAAAAATTCACTTGCTCTTTCCCGTCAGGGTTATGAACTGATGGATAAGAAGCGTAATATTCTGATTCGTGAGATGATGAATCTGGTTGATCAGGCGAAGGATATCCAGGGACAGATTGATGAGACGTTCCGAACTGCGTATGAGGCTTTGCAGAAAGCGAATATGGAGATGGGTATCGCGTTTGTGGATCAGATTTCCCATACGGTGCCGGTGGAGAATTCTATTCGTATTAAGACACGTAGTGTTATGGGTACGGAGATTCCGCTGGTGGAGTATGATAAGTCGGGAAATGTGCCGACATATGCTTATTATAGTACGAAGATGTCTCTGGATGAGGCGAAGGCGGCTTTTGAGAGGGTGAAGGAGCTTTCCATTAAGCTGTCTATGATTGAGAATTCAGCGATTCGCCTGGCTAGTAATATTAAGAAGACTCAGAAGAGGGCGAATGCGCTGAAGAATATTACGATTCCGAAGTTCGAGGCTCTGACCAAGGATATTTCCAATGCTTTGGAGGAGAAAGAGCGTGAGGAATTTACGCGATTAAAAGTTATTAAGAGGATGAAGCAGGGTGCGTGAGGCACCCTGTTTTTTTTCGGGTGGGGGATGTGAGAGGAAGGGGATGCCGGCTGGGAGCGATGCCAAAATGGGCGTTTGACTGCGTCGCCTATTGTCAGGGAGAATTGCAAACTCGCCCTTGCAGGGCTCAGACAGTGCAATTCTCCCTCACGCTATACTCGTCAAACGCCCATTTTGGCAAAGCCCCCAGCCGGCATCCCCTTCCTCTCACTGTGTACTGGCGAGGGAAAAAACAGGACGGCGGCTGCGAGTGGGAGTAGTTGGAGGAGGGGAGGAAGTGACGCAGCGCCTGGGAAGAGAGGCGGATGGTAATTACGTTTGCTTAGCGTTGTGTACTGGTAGGAAACGTTGGCTGATTCCTTTTGGGGAGACTTTCGTGTTTACTATATTCTATTCTTTTGTATATTTTTAGTTAGCTTTCTTCTTGAGTTCTGTCAAAAATCATTTCTGTTATGTGTATTCTTTGAGTGGAGTATATTTCGCCTAAATTTGGTTGTTGCGGCATATTCTTTTGGGGGAGTTCACAGTTTCTTACCAGGTTGACCATGGAATGAACACAGTTTTCCCATTAATTGCACACATTTGGTCTGTATATTATTAGCCATAAGGAACACAAAACAAAATGATCCGGATGGAGAGAATGAGGACTTCGGAAGGGTTGAATGAATACAGAAAGGAAATGAATGGGTATGAAACGTAGATAT
This sequence comes from Ruminococcus sp. 1001136sp1_2201st1_G3_2201SCRN_220225, assembly GCF_040924365.1. Classification (NCBI taxonomy): domain Bacteria; kingdom Bacillati; phylum Bacillota; class Clostridia; order Eubacteriales; family Oscillospiraceae; genus Ruminococcus; species Ruminococcus sp. 1001136sp1_2201st1_G3_2201SCRN_220225. The sequence goes on from NZ_JBCOME010000021.1 coordinate 27,882, forward strand.
TTAGCAGTTTTAATGGGAATTATGGTAGCAACAACTTCTGTTCCGGCTATGGTTTATGCGGAGGATAGTAAGACGGAGACGGCTGCGGATGCGGCGAATGATGAAAGTGGTGAGGCAGATGCTTCGGATGAGAATGGTGATGAGAGTCAGGAGAATGTGGTACTTGGTGAGGTTAAGTCGGTTTCTGATTCGGAGATTACCATTGCGGTTGGGACTATGAAAGAGATGGGGCAGCCTGGTGGAGATGGACAGAATGGCGGAGCACCGGATGGAAACGGTCAGGGTGGTGAGGCACCGAGCGGTCAGGATGGCGAGGCGCCGGAGAAACCAGAAGGTGACGGACAGGATGCAGAGGATTCTGATGGAGCGGATAAGAGCCAGGATGCGGAGAGTGCAGACGATGGTGATTCCGCAGATGCAGAGACGAATGCTGCTCAGGATAGCGAGAATGCAGATGGCCAGAATGGTGGAGTACCGGATGGAAACGGTCAGGGTGGTGAGGCGCCTTCTATGTTGGATCTGACTGGCGAGGAGCAGACGATTACAATTACTGCGGATACAGTGATCACAAAGCAGGCAGGCGGTATGCAGCCTGGCGGAGATGGACAGAATGGCGGTGCGCCAGAGAAGCCGGAAGGTGATGGACAGAGTTCTGATTCTTCTGATGGAGCAAGTGACAGTCAGGACGCAGCTGACGATAACCAGGAAAGTGAGAATACAGATAGCCAGGATGGAGAAGAGCCGGAAAAACCAGACGGTAACGGACAGTCCGCAGAGGCTGAGGAGATTTCACTTTCTGACATTCAGGAGGGCGATATCGTTTCTATTACTTTAGATGAGGATGAAAATGCTGCTTCCATTACTGTAATGTCCATGGAAATGGATGGTCAGGGTCAGCCTGGCGGTGATGGACAAGGCGCTCCAGGACAGGGAGGCCCTGGTGGACAGTCTCAAGGTGTGGACAGTTATACTGCGGTAAATGAGTATATAGAAGATACAACTGTATCAAATGAGACAATTGAGTCAACAGGAACTGACGAGAATGCAGCATTGATTTCTTCCGGAGCAAACGTAACCCTTGATAATGATACCATTACAAGAACTTCTGCAGACAGCCAGGGCGGAGACAATTCCAGCTTCTATGGTGTAGGCGCAGCAGTTTTGGCAACAGAGGGTACTGCTTATGTGAAAGATGGCAGCGTGACTACAGATGCAGCAGGTGGTGCAGGGCTTTTTGCATATGATGATGGAACTGTATATGCTTCTGGTACAACTGTAGAAACGACTCAGGATACCTCTGGTGGTGTTCATGTAGCTGGCGGTGGGACTCTTTACGGATGGGACTTGGATGTAGAGACAAACGGTGAGTCTTCTGCTGCAATCCGAAGTGACAGAGGCGGCGGAACAATGGTGCTCGATGGTGGAAATTATGTTTCCAACGGTGTTGGTTCTCCTGCTATTTACAGTACAGCAGACATTGCAGTAAGCAATGCCAGCCTTACAGCAAATGGTTCGGAGGCAGTTTGCATTGAAGGTCTGAATTCTATTCATCTTTATGACTGTGATCTCACTGGAAATATGAGTGATCTGGATCAGAACGACAATACCTGGACTGTAATCCTTTACCAGAGCATGTCTGGTGATTCTGAGGTTGGTAACAGTACCTTCCAGATGGATGGTGGCAGCCTGACTTCTGAGAACGGCGGTGTGTTTTATACAACTAATACAGAGAGTACGATTACTTTAAATAACGTGGATATTAACTATAATGATGACAATGAATTTTTCCTGCAGTGCACAGGCAACACCAACCAGAGAGGCTGGGGACAGGCCGGGGCAAACGGAGCTGACTGTCACTTTACAGGAATCAGTCAGGATATGCAGGGAGATGTGATCTGGGATTCTATCAGTGATCTTGACTTTTATCTCACAGAAGGCAGCAGCCTGACAGGTGCAGTTGTAGATGATGAGAGCTATGCAGGCGAAGGCGGAGAGGGATACTGCAACGTTTATGTAAGCGCAGATTCCACCTGGACTGTAACTGGCGACAGTACTGTCTCATCTCTGGAAAATGAGGGAACAATTGTAGATAGTAATGGAAAAACTGTAACAATTCAGGGTACAGACGGAACTGTGTATGTACAGGGCGACAGCGAGTACACCATTACAACTGGTTCCTACAGCGACACAGCAGATATGTCTGGAGCAACGGCAATCCAGGATCAGAGTGTTTATACAGTTGAGAAACCGGATCAGCTTTAAAATTGGATAAAGAAACTCTCCAATTTGAAGATTATGGGCTTGATGAGTTATAAGAAAAAACACTGGGCTACACTTTATTGTGGCTCAGTGTTTTTTCGTTAAAAGAAGAGTGAACCTGAATTATAAAAATCCCGGTCAGAAAAGAAATATCAAGACAGTTCTTTTCTAAAGACCGGGATTTTTTATGTTAAATTTATAATCAAATTCGAATTCTCCGACGTAAGCAACTTCCGAAAATTCTCCTAAAAAGAAGGAGGGCCGGACCTTTTGGCCCGGCAAGTATGAAAAAGAAAAAGTATATTTATAATCTATGTAAAAAAGCTTTCGCTTTATTTGTTTATTAATATACGCGGAATTTGTGATCAATCTGTGAGAACAAATTGAAAAATATATGAGGAAAATCTAAAGAACTTATAAACTGGAACGCACCTGAAGTGACCGGCATAGGAATATACAGTATGAAAAAGCTGTGCATTCAAACTTAATTTCATGGTGATAAAATCTATCTACGATATATTGAAAATTTTATTCAGCTAAGAAAATTAGTCGTTGTAAAAGTTGTAATACTCATTTATAATGGAAAGAAGATTCAAGGTTATTGTTTACCGGAGATTTTCCAGTGTGAACAGTAACGATTCCAATGAGAATTTATAGGGAAAAACAGGAGGAAAACCTTGAAGAAAGAATTAGTTATTGTAATTGATTTTGGTGGTCAGTACAATCAGCTGGTTGCAAGACGTGTCAGAGAATGTAATGTATATTGTGAAATCTATTCTTACAAGACCGATCTTGAGAAGATCAAAGCCATGAATCCAAAGGGAATCATTCTTACCGGTGGACCGAACAGTTGTTACGAAGCTGATTCACCGACTTACCAGAAAGAATTATTCGAACTTGGTATTCCGGTGCTTGGGCTTTGCTACGGTGCACAGCTTATGATGCATGTTCTCGGCGGTAAAGTTGAGAAAGCAGATGTAAGTGAATACGGCAAAACAGAGTTGCTGGTTGACAAAAAAGATTCTAGAATTTTTGAAGGAGTATCAGAGAAAACAATTGTCTGGATGAGCCATACAGACTATATCTCCCAAGCAGCACCAGGATTTGAGATTTCTGCACATACAGCAGACTGTCCAGTGGCTACAGCCGAGAATGCGGAGAAGAAACTGTATGCGATCCAGTTTCATCCGGAAGTTCTCCATACAGTAGAAGGAAAGAAGATGTTATCCAATTTCGTACTTGGTGTATGCGAATGTGCCGGAGACTGGAAGATGGATGCATTTGTTGAGCATACAATTAAAGAAATCCGTGAGAAAGTGGGCGACGGCAAAGTCCTTCTGGCACTGTCTGGCGGTGTTGATTCTTCTGTAGCAGCAGGACTTCTTTCCAGAGCTATTGGCAAGCAGCTGACATGTGTGTTCGTAGATCATGGCCTTCTTCGTAAAGACGAGGGCGATGAGGTTGAGGGTGTATTTGGTCCTAATGGACAGTTTGACCTGAATTTTATCCGTGTGAATGCACAGCAGAGATATTATGATAAACTTGCGGGAGTTACTGAGCCGGAAGTGAAGCGTAAGATCATTGGTGAGGAATTTATTCGTATCTTTGAAGAAGAGGCTAAGAAGATCGGTGCTGTTGATTTTCTTGCACAGGGAACCATCTATCCAGATGTGGTAGAGAGTGGTCTTGGCGGAGAGTCCGCAGTGATCAAGTCTCATCACAATGTAGGCGGACTTCCTGATTTCGTAGACTTCAAGGAGATTATTGAGCCGCTTCGTGACCTCTTCAAAGATGAAGTCCGCAAAGCAGGACTGGAGCTTGGAATTCCAGAGAAACTGGTATTCCGTCAGCCATTCCCAGGACCGGGACTTGGAATCCGTATTATCGGCGAAGTTACTGAAGAGAAAGTTCGCATTGTGCAGGATGCTGATTTCATTTACCGTGAAGAAATTGATAAGGCAGCAGAAGCTTATAAAGTTGAGAACGGCAAAGAACCATCCTGGATGCCGAACCAGTACTTTGCAGCTCTTACCAATATGCGAAGCGTAGGCGTTATGGGCGATTTCAGAACATACGATTATGCTGTGGCACTTCGAGCAGTGAAGACGATTGACTTTATGACAGCAGAGTCCGCAGAGATTCCGTATGAAGTTCTGAACAGGGTTATGAATCGTGTTATTAATGAAGTTAAGGGAGTTAACCGCGTATTCTACGACCTGACCAGTAAGCCACCGGGAACGATTGAGTTTGAATAATCCACACAATTTGACAAAGCCAGTATTTATTGTTGATTGTCAAGTAAAATTGACCCACTTTTACGTTTAATTCTGACCCACCTGAATTCAGAAATCACCTGATTTTCAAGTGGGTCATTTCTGTATGTAAATCTGATTTTTTACACTGTGAATTGACCCGTCAAGCGCATCAGCTGAACGGAAGTTCAGCATCCGGATCCATTACCGGATCACTCCATTCAGTATTTATGATTATGCTGTCTGAAACAGTATCATAATCCCCGCGAAGCTCCCTTAATTCTTGTTCTCGTTCTTCTTCTGAAAGACTCATCCACCATTCATACATTTCATCCTGGAAACGCATTGCGCTGACAAAGTCCATTGGGCATCCGTTTTCGCTATAAATATAGTCTCCGTTATCATAGGGGCTTCGTCCACTGGCTACCCATTTTTCTAATTCACGTAACTCATCTTTCGACATGGTTATTTCTTTTTTGTATTGTTTTAACTGTTCCTGCAGGAATTCTCTGTGCTCCGCAGGCACATTTTTTCTAAATCTCATATCTGCCTCCTAATTAATGAGCACCTGATATCCGTCAGTCTGCATTGAACTTTTATCGATCAGTATTCTTTTGCCGATTGGATCCAGCAATACATACTTACTGAGTTCCAGTAACCGGTCACTGATCAGGGAATGTACCATGTTCTCCATGGCTTTTATACGGTCATTTCGATTTATAGCTCCTTCAGATCGGTCAGATGTTTCGATTTTATTTTCACAGAGCATCTCTAAATTTAAAAATATATCATCTTCCTTACGGCTGTCTGATTCAAAACGGTCAGTATCATAGTTATATCCAAGACTCTTGTCTGCTTTCATCCTTTTCATAACACAAGTTGGATTTTTGATCTCATAACAGCTTCGCATTAGGTCATAGGCGGCTGTTTTTCCCTCTGTATTGTAAACTTCTATGATCTGCGGATATTTATCCGGTGTGATTTTTATACTCATTTCTATGCCTTCCTTTTTTAATACTCAGTTTTTGGACCTTTGACACGATAGCTGTCACCCGTTATACTTATGACATGGCAATGATGGACCAGGCGGTCAAGGATCGCTGCAGCGGCCAGCTTGCCGGTGAATAGTTCATCCCATCTGCCCATGGGCAGGTTTGTGGTGATAATGAGGGAGCTTTTTTCATATCTTTGGCGAATGATCTGAAAGAAAAGGCTCTCTCTTTCTTTATCCATTTTTAAATATGACAGTTCATCGATGATCAAAAGCGGAATCTTACTGATCTGTTTCAGAGTTTCTTTCAGATATCCTTTCTGCATATCCTCATACAGCTGATCGACCAGTTCTTTTGCATTCACAAAGAGAACCTTATATCCGGCTTCACATGCATTCCGGCCAATCCCGGTGGCGATCATACTTTTACCGACTCCCGGCGGCCCAATGATTATGATATTTTCATGGTTATCCATAAATTCAAGTCTGCCCAAAGATTGAATTTTATCCGCATCCAGGTTTGGATTGAAGCGGTAATCAATGTCAGACAGCCGTTTATCAGAGTCGAAATTAGCTGCATCTGTCAGGCGTTCAGCCTGTCGGCGTTTCTTTCCTGTTTCCTCCGCTTGTAACAGCATGATCAGGAAATCTTCATACGTCATAGACTGTTCTGAAGCTACACGTATAAGTTCCTGATATTGTTCGCGCATATCGACCAGTTTAAACTGTTTCATTCTGGCTTCTATATAAGCTGCGTTTACAGCACTTGTCTCACTAGGCATTTACCGTTCCTCCTACATTCTGTTCATAGTAATCCAGATCCCGCAAAAGTTTTGAATCATCGTCACGGTATTCTCCGGTTTTACACAGAACTTCCGGTCTCTGTTCAGATATCTCAGGAAGAGACAGCCGGCCTGCATTGTAAGCTTTGAGCAGTTCTTTAAATGACAGGATGTCCATAGAATCATGCTGTATTGCATATCCAATAAAACGATTGAGGGTATCTGTATCATAAAGTTCTTCGAGCAACATGATCTTTCTTGCGTAATGTGTGGGCTGGTCAAACTTTTTCCCGGCTGCTTCCAGATAAGCCAGACCATTGCTGTATCTGGCAGTGAATTCCCTTCGTATCTGCGGAATCGATGTTGGCGCCTTTGGTGCTACATTTTTATAGTGCTCCGAATTTGTCGGGATTTCATGCTTGTTACGTGATGCTTCCAATTTCATGACATAGTTCTTTTTTCTGTCATAAAGCTCGATTCTGAACCCATAGATGATCCTGAAATACATGGTTTTGGCTGCAAAGATATCAGGAACGCTATACTTATTTCCGCCAATGCTGATATAACAGTCAGGACTGATGATCCTGCTTTCCAATTCCTTCAGTCGATAACGACGGTCTGGCAATGGCAGCAACAGATCCCGTTCTTCCTGAAGATAATGTATGTTTGGAATCCTTTTGATCGTTGTGTGTGTTTCATTACACCAGGACTCAACGAAATCTTTTCCACGACGATTCAGATCTTCCATTGAAGCAAAGTGTTTTCCCTTTATGAATTGTTCTTCGATATAGTTGAAGGGTCTCTCGATCTTTCCTTTCTTGCGCGGCCAGTAGCAGGGACATGCATTAAGTTCTGTTCCCAGATGTCTTGCCATAAGCAGGGCATGGGGATTATAACGGATCTCCATTTCGTTCCTTGGATTATTTTCGATGACCAATGCTGTTGGATTATCGATCAAAAGCTCCAGTGTTACTCCACCAAGATCTTCAAACAGTTCCTGAATTGCTTCATAAATGGCTGCCGCATCTGCCTTTAAAGAAAAACAGACTGCTTTCTTTCTGGATGCTGAAAGTATCATTGAAAAACAGTAAACAGTTATGATCACGCCATCAACAGGGACATTATAAGGTGACCAGTCGAACTGAGCCTGATCTCCCGGAGGGCTTTCATGCCTTACAGTAGCTTTGGAACTGATGTGGTCTTTGATATCCTCTTCAATTTTTGACAGATACCGGTAAACAGGGCCAATGCTTCCTGTATAACCTCTTGCTTTCAATTCTCTAAAAATCCGTGTTCCATTGAAAAGAAACGGTTCGCATCGCCATTCGATGATCTGTTCTTTGAAACCATCAATCTTGCTCTTATAAACTGTCCGTTTATACACCGGTGCTTCTTTTTCTTCTAAAAGACTCCTGACAGTATTTCTGGACATTCCAAGTATTTTTGCAGTTGCCCGTTTTGATCTTGTCTGTTTATAAACTCGCTGAACAGCTGCCCAATCTTGCAAATCATACACCTTCTTTCAAACCTCCTCTCTTGTATTGGTGCATACAGAGAGAAGTGTATCGTTTGCTATCAGGTGGGTCAATTTTCCTCGTTAAAACTGGGTCAGTTTTAAGTATAAATCAACATACGGTAGTTGGCAGAGTAAACACTAATTATTTCCGCAAAAAAGTATGTTACAGCGAAATGTAAGAGAAAGAGAGGAGAATTTGTATGAGTATTTACAAAGATAATGTCACTGGGAAGTGGCGAGTGGTCTGTTTTTTGCAAGACCTTTTTGCATAAAATTGCAAAAAGGTCTTGCAAAAAACATAATCGGGTTAAAAATAACGAAAAAGGTATTAGTAGTTGAATCATATAACCAATGACAAAGATGATCAATCATTTTAGAATATAAATATCAAATGTGACTGTTCAGGCGCCGACGGTTAAGAAAATTTGAGTAAATAATTGTGATGCAAGATTAAAAAAGTGGGATTATTTCTTATCATTACAACAGCAAGATTTCACTGGGCTTTATCAACCCGGACTATGCAAAAGAGGGAACAGAGCTGGGAATGATTTGGGGTATTAGCGGAATAAGGAGGAAAGTGTAGTGGAGGATTATATTGGAGCGAGAGTAGATTATGAGCCCAAGTATAAAGATGTTTTAACCTATTTTCAGAATATTGGGAATCTTTATACTTGGGAAGCTGATCCTTGGTATGAAACTTGTAAATCGTGGGCAGAAACATGTTACATTCATGCAGGGATTAGTGGGGCTGAAATTACATTCCAAGGAAAAGATGCACAGGCGTTTCTCTCAAAACTTTGTATGAATAACATTAGCAAATGGAAAAACGGAAAAAATAAACATTTGGTTATGCTTGATGAAGAAGGATTGATAGCAGCTCATTGTCTTAGTATGAAAGACGACGATAATACATATCGGATTACGGCTGCACTTCCATTTGCAGCAATGAAACTGTTGGAGACTGGTGCTTATGATGTGAAAATGACCATGCGTGATATCTTTGTCTTTCAATTTTCAGGACCAAAGTCATTAACAATTATAGAAAAACTTACGAATACGAATCTTCATGATCTAGCATTTTTGCAATTTCGTAAGGTAAGTATTCCGGGACTGAATATTGAAGTGGAAGTGAACAGGATTGGGATGAGTGGAACACTTGCATATGAAATTCGTGGTTTAAAAGAAGATGGTCCCAATGTATATCATGCGGCTTATGAGATCGGAAAACCTATGGGATTAAAGAGGCTTGGATGGCGGAGTTATCCGGTGAATCATGCTTTTGGAGGATATCCGCAAGTTACGGTATCATTTGAGAGCGCTTCCTATAAAGATTCGAAGGTTGTAGAAATGTCACCTGCAAATATTTCATATACTGGAAGTGTTGAACCAGAGAATCTTCGTGCACGTTTCCGGACGCCGGTAGAGGTTGGCTGGCAATGGATGGCAAAATTGGATCATGACTTTATTGGAAGAAAAGCTCTTGAGAAAGAAATGTCAAATCCTCAAAAGATGATTGTATCTTTAATTTGGAATCCGGAAGATATTTTAGATGTACAGGCATCTTTGTATGGAGAGGGGGAGCCTTATAAGCAGATGGAGTATCCCTGTTGCGTTCCGGGCATGTGTGGAGGACATCAGGACTATGTTACCACAAGGGATGGCAAGGTTATTGGTTTATCCAGTAGTGCGGTATATAGTTCCCATTATCATAAAATGATTTCTGAATGTACCATAGATATGGAATATGCCAAAGAGTGCGAAGAAGTGATTGTAAAATGGGGCGATTATGGAAAGCGTATAAAGGATATCCGTGCAGTAATTGCAAAATTTCCATTAAATGATCTGGTTGAGAATAAAAATTATGATATTAGTTCTTGTCCGTATGGCTTTGAAGAATGAAGGGAGTTTCCATGAGTAAAAAAAATAGAAAATGGCTGGTATTTACGATTATGTGTCTTGCATATATGCCGGGAAGTTATGCACAATACCAGTTATCCGTGTATGCCTCGGAACTAATACAATCTTTTGGACTTACAACATCGCAGTTTTCATCTTTATTTACGGCGCCTATGATTGTAGCAATTTTCTTGAGTTTTGTAGGAGGAATGATTTCTGACAAGGTTGGTTCAAAGAAAGTCATTAATATTTCATTTGTTATAGCTGGAATTGGAATGATTGGGAGAGTTTTTGCAAATAGCTATATGCCATTTTTTCTTTGCATGGCATTAACCGGTTTCTCCAATATGTTTGTCAATATTAATGCATCCAAGATTACTGCAAGTTGGTTTGAGCAGGAAAAGCTAGGAATTTTGATGGGCATATTTGGATTTTGCGGACAACTTCCGGGAGCCTTTGCGACAGCAACGACGGCGGTTTTGTTTGATAGCAGGACATCTGCTTTTATTGTATCAGCAATATTCTGTATTAGTGTATTTGTTTTATGGTTGCTTTTTGTGAAAGATAAGCCAGAGGATACAATGGAAGAAAGGGAGAAGATAGATCAGGAAAATCAACCTTCCATTGGGGATTCTCTTAAGGTAGTACTTTCTAATAAAGGTGTATGGCTGGTTTCTATTTGCATTATGATGGCTCTTGGCAGTACGGTAACTTTATCCACTTTTATGCCGATGGCATTGCAGACCATGTATGGAATAGATATGAAAGTATGTGGTACGATTGCATCTATGTTGACATTGGGAAATTGTATTGGCTCTATTACAGGTCCCATTGTATTCTCTAAAATCAAAAATGTTAAAGTGTTTGTATCAGGAGCTGCCGTGTTGAGTTTTGCCGGAATTATTATGTGTTGGAGATTTCCGTCCATATTCGTTTTACACATACTGGTTCTTTATACTGGAATTATGCTTGGAGCGTCAATGCCTATTTTCCTTTCCGCACCGGTTTTGTTAGAAGGACTTGGAACTAAATATGCAGGAAGTGCGGCGGGTGTCATCTCTACATTACAGCTTCTTGGAGCTGTTTTGATTCCAACTTATATCTTAACACCGATTGCGGGAGAAAATTATAGTTTGTTGTTTATGCTTGCATCCATATGTATGGTAATTATGTTCCTCTGTGGGCTGTTACTCCCTCAGTTTGGAAACAATCAAAAGTAAGAATCACAAAATAAATGAAAATCTTCCTATGTTGCAATGAAATTGCTGTCGCAAGCCAAATTTCAAGCATAGGAGGATGTCCAAATTAAAGTGTTTCGCAGATGAGGCAGGATATTAATAAATAGAGAAGCATATTTTCATCCAGGTAATCCAGTGAAATATGGAGCAGGTCTTCGATTTTTCGTAGCCGGTAGATCAAGGTGTTTCTATGAAGATGAAGCGTCCGGGCAGTCTCCGCTATATTTCTTCCGTTGATAAGATAGCATTTTAAATTATGAATGAGTGTGAGATCCTGCTCCATATGGCTTTGCCACAGGGATAAAACAGCTGGGTGGCAGAAGCCCGGCAAGGAGTTTTTTTCCTTAAGGACACCATATAAAACATGTAGAAAGGCTTCATCAAACCTTTGAATATGTTTTTGAGGCTCCAAAGGGTAAGATTTCATAAGCCTGCATTGTCCATATGCCATGGAAAGCTCCGTGAATCTAAAAAAACGGGTGCTTATATAGACCTTAAGGGAAAGCCGTTTTAGCAAATCCTCCAGTGCGGCGTATGATTTTTCATAATCAGGATCAAAATCCCGCCTGCGGCAAACCGCAACAATAGAATGTTCAAAATAGAGGACAACTCCATGAGGCAGAATGTTTTTTATCTGATGAATATAGGCAGACTGACGGGTATCCGAGACGTCAGATTCCGGAAGGGAAAATTGATAAAGATACCAAATATCCTGGTTCGTATAATTTCTGGCTTGGAGATAATAAGAGGTAGAAAGCTCATCTGCCGGATATCCCTGTAAAAGCCGTATAACATAATAGTTTTCTTCATCCTGCAAAAGAAAAGGCTGAATCTGGTGATTCATAGCAAGCTCTGTAAAATGAACGACTTCTAATAACAAAGCCTTTTGTGCTTCCGTAAAGGGACCGTTTATATCTGTCGTACCGAATGCTCCAAAGTTTTTTCCCTCAAAATAAAGCGGAGCGGTCAGAGAGTGATGGGATGGATCCTGACGAAAGACGCTGGAGATTAAGCGGTTTCCGCTGTGAATTTCCTGCATAACTCTCTGGTGTTCGTCAGGATATATGGATTCTGTCGGTGTAAAGCCGAAATTGATAACCTCGTCCCAGAGAGTTCCCTCGATTTTTTCCTGAAATTTCCCGGTATAATGCAGCAGCTTTCCGGTTGGAGAAAAAAGGGCAATCGGGTTGCAAAGAAAGGTGGTCGCATAATCAAGCAGATCTGAAACGTCTTTGTTTTCGATAATTATATTTAGGCATTGCTCATACCAGGCATAGTACTTATCAAAAATATCCAGAAACTCACGGAATACCTTATGAAAAGGCTCGTCCGTATATAAGATGGCGGCATGCTCCATCCAGGAAGGGTTTATCTGTCCCTCCCTTGATCCGGTTTTGGTACAGAAAATCAGGAACCGGGGCTTACGTATATCCCATTCCCTATCAAGGAAAGAGCTCTCTTGTGTTAAATACAGAAAATCATTATCGATTATTTCCATGGAATCATCAAGCATGCGGGCATGCCGGAATAATTGATCTAAGCCCGTAGATTTATAAAAAATCCTGTATTTATCAGGAATCCAGTCAAGGATGACAGAAATGCTCATAGATTTCATTGCAAAAAACTCCTTTGGTTATTTTTGACGAAAAAAGACGGTATAAATGAATTATATAACTGATGACGGGAGATGGCAACTGCTTTACTATGAATATATAGGAAACACTGTTCAGGCGCCGACAGTTAGAGAGGAGATAATATAATTCAGACAAAAGGAAGGAGGCAATAAAAAGAGCTGAGGGAGCATCCTATAAAGGGGTATCGATTTTTTAATATTATAACTATATAGTTGAAAGGATTATTTTTTATGAAAAAGATATTATTAAATGGAGTAGACGGGAATTTTGGAAGCAGATCAGCCCGTGTATTGCTGGAAAAATATCCTCATGAAGCTTTGATTTTTACGGCTCCAACAAAAAATGGTCTTGAAAAATACCAGGCAATGGGCATTGAAACCAGAATTGCCGATTTTAACAATGCGGAAAAACTGACGGAAGCATTTAAAGATGCGGATACAGTTATTCTGATCTCCATGCCATTCGTTGGACCGAAAAGAAGAGCGGCACATAAAATTGCAATTGATGCGGCTGTGGCGGCAGGTGTAAACAAACTGGTTTATACATCGATTGTAGGAGCCGGACATGAGGATATCAATGCTTACGAAGTAAACGATCATGTATGGACCGAAAGGTATATCAAAAAACAGCCCATCCATTATTTGATTCTTCGGGATTCCCAATATGCGGAAGCAATGGTCTCCACATTTGTGGAAGCAGTTGAAAATACAAACGGCATCATCCGCAATAACATGGGAGATGGGAAAATGGCATTTGTTTCGAGGGATGACTGTGCGCTTGCGGCGGCCTGTGCGGCAATGTCTGATTGGGAAGATCGAATTGTTGATATAAATGGAGCCGAGCTTCTGACAATTGCACAGTACATGGCAATCGCCTCGGAGGTTACGGGTAAAAAGACGGAATACCAATATATCAACGATGATGAGATGTATGAGTTCTTTGACTCCATCGGCGTTCCAAGGACAACGGAGGAAATGTGGGCGGACACGGCGAAGAACTTTCCATTTTGCTCAGATGGAATGGTGTCCTTTGGCAGGGCAATCCGTCTGAATCAAATGAGTACATTTACAGATGATTTTGAAAAGCTGACAGGGCAAAAACCCATCACGGTAAGAGAAATGTTTGAAGATATGGAAAATCATTTAATCGGAACAAGAACATCTACAGATAATTAAAAACAGTAGGAGGACGAAAAATGGCAGAAATGATGAATCCGGCGCTGGAAGGCGCCACCTTATTGTTCCCACAGGGATCTTTTATTACGGCCTATGCTTATACGGGCGTGGAGGATGAGATCAAGGCATATCAGACCAGCGCATGGATTGGAACGGCGCTTATGACATCCCCCATTTATGATGTATACGGACCGGATGCCGTTAAATTAATGGGACAGGTTTGTACAAATGATTTTACCACGCTGGGAATGAACGGCATACGCCATGCCGTAATGTGCAATGAGAAAGGTCAGATTCTGACAGACGGCGTTGTAATCCGTATCGGAGAAGATCGTTACAGAACCTACTGGCTTGATCCGGTGATCTCTTATTATGTCAATACATCAGATCTGGATGTGCATGGCGAAAACATGAGCGGAAAGGAATATTTTATCCAGATTGACGGTGAAAAGTCCTTAGAGATTCTGGAAAACGCATTCCAGGCTAATCTTCACGACATCAAATTCGGCAGACATAGAATCCAGGAGGTAAACGGAAAACAGGTACGCATCATCCGGCTTGGCATGTCCGGCAACCTTGCTTATGAAATTCACGGAGATATGGCGGATTATGCGGAGATCTATAATCTGGTATGGGCGGCAGGTGAAAAGCTGGGAGCAAGAAAGCTTGGGCTCCAGGCTTATAACATGTTTAACCATACGGAGGCCGGATTCCCGAATATCAATCTTCACTATCCGCTTCCGTGGCTGGAAACCAGCGAGAAAATGACAGAATATATGCGCACAGTGCCTCAGTTATCCATGTTCAATCTCAATCGAAGGCTTCTCGGAAGTGTGGGGGATGATCTTCAGGCTCGCTTTGTTACTCCCTATGATGTGGGATGGGATTTCCTGATTAAATACAATCATGACTTCATTGGAAAAGAAGCCCTCCTTGAAATGTCGAAAAAGCCCCCAAAAAAATGCGTAACCCTGGAGTGGAACGCCGAGGATGTGGCAGAAGTCTTTGCAACCATGCTCAGACCTGGGGAGGAACCCTGCGAGGATATTACCAAACCATGCGCTCTTGAATACTATTTCTGTGTCAGAGAGTTTGGTTTTGAGTACCGGGCGGATAAGGTGCTGGCTGCAGATAAGGAGATAGGGATCACAAGCGGAAAAATCATCTCTTATACCTATAACAGCATGATTTCTCTGGCCTTCATTTCCGCAGAATATGCCAAAGAAGGGACGGAGCTTGAAATACTCTGGGGAACGCCGGGAACCCGCCAGATGAAGGTTCGCGCAAAGGTTGCCAGATTCCCGTATAATCAGGATTATATCCGTAATGAAAAGCGGGATGTTTCGGATATACCTGTTTTTGAAAGATGAAACCGGAGATGATTACATAGGGAAAATAAAATTTATGTGTTCCCCTGCAGAGTTTTCAAGCTTTGCAGGGGATCTGCTGTTTACGGGTTTATTCTTTTAACTTAATACATATACCTGTATTAATTATTGAACATAATATAGAATTTATTTCTCATGTAGCAGATTATCTTGTAGATGTAGGAAGAAATGCAGGAAATAAAGGTGGAGAGACTATAATTCAGGGAAAACCAATAGAAGTTGTTAGGAACGTAGAATCATCATGGAATAATATAATAAATTGATTGACACCACATATGACACCATATATAATATAGATAGGATGTATGACAAATGTCAAAATGGGATAAACTGATAACATGTATATGCAATTTATCGAAAGACCTCCGGTTTGATGAGTTACGGAAGGTATTGGAAAGTTATGGATACGAAATGAATGCACCAAGAAGTGGAAGTAGTCATTATACTTTCAGAAAACAAGGGTGTATGCCAATTACAATACCAAAGCAGGAACCAATCAAGAAAGTATATGTAGAAATGGTAAGGCAGATTGTAGAAAGCGAGGCGAAGAATGATGAAGACGCTGAATGATTATATGGCAATGTCCTATCGTATGGAAATTGTGGAAGATAAAGATGAAGGCGGATTTGTAGTTTCTTATCCGGATTTGCCTGGTTGCATTACTTGTGGTGAGACAGTGGAGAGTGCGGTAGCAAATGCACTGGATGCAAAAAAAGCATGGATTGAAGCTGCATTAGAAGACGGTGTAGAGATTCATGAACCAGACAGTCTGGAAGACTATTCTGGACAGTTTAAATTAAGAATTCCACGAAGTCTGCACAGATCACTGGCAGAACATTCTCAGAGAGAAGGAATCAGCATGAATCAGTATTGTGTGTACCTTCTTTCCAGAAATGATGCAGTGTTCTCAAAATAAATGTTGTCAAACTTATTTACATCATTTACAATAAGCTGGCAACAAATTGGCAACAGAAAATCAGTGAGCCAAAATAATATATGCAACAGAAATAAAATAACGGCTAAAAAGATATAAAACTTAAACAAATATATTTAGTAATATCTTTGGACTTGCCGAGTTTGAATAAAAAAGTGAAATAAACAAAAAAGCGAAATTGGCTGTAGGATAGAATTCCTGCAGCCTCTTTTCGTGCAAAAAATAGTAGCTTTTACAGATTAGGACTGGTCGACTGGACAACGTCTTGGTACAATGTAATCAGTGAAACAATCCGCAGGTATGGTAGTCGGGGACTTTTGCCTCCGACATTATATATAAGTAACCCCATGTATGAAAAGAAGGAGAGGCCTCATGCAGGTATCAGATAAATTAATCAAACCACTGACAGAAGCGAAATATTTAAATGCAGATAATGTAAGCAGATATCGCTGTATTATGCGTATTTTTTTTGAACATTACGAGAAACTGAAATACTGGCTGTACCAGGAAGAGGTTTACGAAGAAATGATAAAGGATCCTTTTTTTGCAGATTACAGACCAGAGCAGTGTCAGCAGGATCTCACAATGTTGACAGAATGGAAGAATCTGAATACGATCCAGGATACGAAAAAGGTGGCATCCATTGAAGAATTTAAGAACAAAAAGTACCGCTATCAGATGACAGAATATAGTGTAGAGATAGAACGTCTGGTGCTTAGACTTGAGAACCTGTTCATTGAAGGTGCATCCCTAGAACCCACATTATTGGAGCGGATACGAAGAGGTATAGAACGGTTTCCGGAGATTGTGGAAAGAGATAAAAATGAAGTATATACCTGGTGGACAGATCTGAATAATGATTTTGTACGCCTGAATCAGAATTATCAGGACTATATCAGAGATCTGAACAGTGTGCGGGCAGAAGAAATGATGCATACGAAACAGTTTCTGGTGTTTAAAGACCGGTTGATCGAATATCTGCGCAGCTTTATTAAGGGATTACAGAGAAATGTAGGTGTGATAGAAGAAAGCTTATGCATGCAGAAGGAAGAGATGAAAAATCAGGTATTTGAAAAAGTAGTTGATTATGAATTGTCGATACCGCGAATGGATGTGGAAGTATCGAAGGAAATGATCTGGCAGAAAGTAAAGGGCCGTTATCAAAGTATCTATGACTGGTTCGTAAGAAAGGAAGGTCAGGAGAATGAAGCGGGAAAGCTTTTTGATGCGACAAATGACATTATTCGCAGGATCACAAGATATGCAGCGCAGTTAAGTGAAAAGAATGCATTGGGGGCTAACCGAAAAGAAGAATACCGCAAGGTGGCAGAATTATTTTTGCAATGCCAGGATATGGAAGAAGCCCACAAAATGTCTGCAATGGTATTTGGCATGGAGTGCCCGCAGCATATTGCCGGAGATCTGGTACGTGAAACGGATAGCATGAATATCGGAGTATACGAAGAACAACCCATGGAAATCAGTTTAAAGCCAAGGATACGTACATACAGGGAGAAATCCAGAAGAAGTGCGATCCGCGAATCAGCAGAGCAAAAGCAGGAAACAAGACGTAAAATGCTGGAAAAACAGAGAGAAGAAATGGAAAAATTGCAGGCGTTGGAAGTAAATGGAAGGATTCATTTTGGAGAATTACCGGTGCTGGAACCAAGAATCAGAGAGATCCTTTTGAAATGGCTGTCGGATGCCATGGAATCTGCGGATTTTTCTGCAAGAACGGATGATGGAAGAAGATACATATTAGACAGAAGCCGGGCAGATGAGACCTGTGTTGTGCATTGTCTGGATGGTAATTTTACTATGCCTGATTTGTCAATTGTATTTCAGGAGGAAACGTGATGAAGGAACTGGAGATCCTGTTAAATAAAAGATGGGTATTAAAATCCAGAGATAAGGAAACCTATTATAAATTAAGAGATGCCCTTGGAGAACTGCGTAAATTTACTACAGAGAAAATGGGCTGCCAGATCATTGACAATTCACTTCTGATAAAGATGGAGAAGATTCCGGTGATACCGGAAAGCTTTATGGGGATCCAGAAATTTTCCTCAAAAGAAGAATATGCATATCTCTGTATTCTGCTGATGTTTCTGGAAGACAGAGATGCACAGGAGCAGTTTATCATATCACAGCTGACGGAATATATTACAGCAAATCTGCCTGGGGAAATCTCTGACTGGACATTGTATACGAACAGAAGAAAGCTGATTCGTGTAATGAGATTTGCAGCAGATCAGGGGCTTATTGGAGTTACAGATGGAAAAGACGAGGCATTCATGGACGATGAAGGAGGAGAAGTGCTTTATGAAAATACAGGGGCATCCAGGTATTTTATGAAGAGCTTTTCAAAAGACATTATGGAATATACGAAACCGGAAGATTTTCAGGAAAGTGACTGGTTTGAAGTGGATGAAGACCGAGGCTTTGCAAGAAGACACAGGGTTTATAAAAGACTGATTTTTGCACCTGGTATGTACAAAGCGGATGGCTCATCGGAGGATTTTGAATATCTGAAATATTACGGACGCAGATTAAGCGAAGAACTGGAGCAGATATTTGACTGTCATGTGCACATTCATAAAGGAAGTGCATATCTGCTATCCGGAGACGACTGCAGGATGGGAACGGTATTTCCCGGCAATAATTCCATATCCGATATTTTGCTTTTGTGTTTTCGTGAAATACGCAAGAAAATTGAGAAGGGTCAATGGAAGACCGGATTGGATGAAACCTGTCTTATAGATCAGATTGAATTTGAAAATATGATAAAAGAAATAAAACAGGAATATGGAAGTGGATTTTCGAAAAATTATCGCGAGATGCCGGAAGGGGAATTTGTAAAAAGTGTGTTGGATGAGATGGAGTTGTGGATGTTCATAAGAAAAGAAGAACTCGCTCATCAGATAAAAATATGTCCGCTCACCGGAAAAATACAGGGAAGCTATCCGGAGGATTATATGGGAGGAAGAAATGATGAATAGCAGATGGCAGGCAAATAAGATCGGACTGATTAATTTCTGGTATTATGACGAACAGGAATTCCCATTTGTGAAGGGAAGAATGCTCCTTCGAGGTTCAAACGGATCGGGAAAATCAGTAACCATGCAGAGTGTGGTGCCCCTTCTTCTAGATGGAAATATGAGTCCGGAACGACTGGATCCCTTCGGTTCCAGGGACCGTAAGATGAGCAGCTATCTTCTGGAAGAAGATGACGGACGTGAAGAACGCACAGGCTATTTGTATCTGGAACTTAAAAGACAAAACAGTGATACATATTTGACCATCGGAATGGGTATCCGCGCAAGAAGAGGAAAGAATCTGGATAAATGGTATTTTAGCCTGACCGATGGAAGACGTATCGGTAAGGATTTCTTTTTATACAAGGATTCAGGAGAAAAGGTTACACTTTCCAAAAAAGAGCTGGAAAACAGGATTGGGGATGGCGGCCGCGTTATTGACAGACAGGTTGATTATATGGAATATGTGAACCGTCAGATTTTTGGATTTGAGACAACAGAAGAATATAAGGAAATGATAGATCTTTTGATTCAGCTGCGTACACCGAAGCTTTCCAAGGATTTTAAGCCATCTGTAATCAATGATATTTTAAGTGATTCCCTTCAGCCTCTGTCTGATGATGACCTGCGTCCTATGTCGGAAGCCATTGAAAATATGGATACCATGACCATGAATCTGAAAAACAGAAAAGAAGCCAGACAGGCAGCAGAAAAGATTCAGGCAGTATTTTCAAAATATAATCAGAAATTATTATATGAAAAAGCAGAACGCTGCGAACAGGCTGGGCTAAAATTGGAAAATGCAAGAACACAACAAAAAGAACAGGAGAAAAAGCTGTGTGAATGCAGAAAGAAGATTGAAGCTCTGAAAATAGAACATCAGCAGCTGGATGTGAAACGTGAGTCCATGGAGAAAGAGAAAGAATCTCTGAACAAAAGCGACGCGGTAGCATTGAAGCGAAGAGAAGCGGAGCTGATTACAGAATTAAACGGACAACAGAAAAACCTGGGAGAAAAGCAGAGATTCCTGGAGCAGAAACAGACTCAATATCAGGATGCACAGAATCAGATTAAAACAGAAGAAGACAGGAAATATGAGAAAGAAAAAGAACTGGAAGAGCTTATAGAAGAGATGCAGGATGAGGCTGATACCATGGCCTTTGAAGAGCATGCATTTATGAAGGAAGAGCTGGAAAAACATCCGGAAGAACCATACAAATTCAATTTACACCAGCAGCAATTTGATAACACAAAAGAAAAAATTAATGAGGGAACAGAGATACTGGCAGAGACAGATCGTCTGGAAAGACAGAAGGATGATCTGATAAAAGAAAGAGAAAGACGGATTCGTGAACTGGATACGCTTCAGAGAAAAGTGTCAGAACTGGAATCTGTATTTGTGCAGACACAGAATGAATGGAAAGAAGCATTGTATCAGTGGAACGGTGCAAACCAGGAGCTGGCATTAGAAAAAGAATTATTAAGAGAATTAAGTATATTTGCCGAAACGTATAAGGAATCCTCTGATTTTGCCGAGGTTCGTCAGAGGATTGCAGATGTATGGATCAAGAAAAATGGGGAAATCGAATCTGAACTTTCGGTAAATGATACAGAGAGCCAAAATACAAAAAAAGAGTTGGAAGAAGTAAGGGCAGATCTGGCCGAATGGGAGAATCAGAAAGAACCACAGCCGGAACGCTCAGAGGCAGTTATACGTAACCGTAAGAGACTGGATGCTCTTGGAATTCCATATCAGGAATTTTACAAGGTCATAGAATTTGGAGATAATCTGGAAGAAGAAGCCTGTAACCGTTTGGAAGAAGCTTTATTAAAGATGGGAATTCTGGATGCACTGGTAATAGATGAGCAATACAAAGAGCAGGTTTTGAAAACAGAACAAGGATGTGAAGATCATTATCTGTTTATCTGCAAGAACAGTCAGAAGAATCTGCAGCCAGACAGAAGTCTGTTGGATGTATTGGAACTGAATGAAGAAGTGAATGACATATTTTCCAATCAGCGTCTCACCGGAATCCTGGGAAGCATTGCATATGATAGTGAGAGCTTGTTTACCGTTGCAGAAGATGGAACCTACGGAATGGGAGTGCTTGCCGGAACTGTAACAGGAGAATATGAGGCAGGATTCCTTGGAACAAAGGCCCGTGAAAAACACAGACAGGCAAAGATAGAAGAGTGCAGACAGAGAATCACAGAGTTGGAAACTGCATTACAGCAGCTGGAGGAACTGCATAGAAAGCTGTCTGACAGAAAAGTTATTCTCAGAAAAGAATACGAGAATCTTCCGAAAGACACAGATATGAGAGAAGCACTTCGGATGCTGCAGGCCGAGGAACGAGAGTGCGAACAGCTGAAGCGAGAGAGTGATAAACTGGAATTTCAGATCCGTGAACTGGCCGAGATACTGAAAGAAAAGAAAAAGAAAGCACTGGAAATTGCAGAAGCACTATATCTGACCTGTTCTTATGATATATTTAAAGAAGCAAAAAAAGCAGCAGAAGAATATGGAAAGCATTTGATCAGCCTGATTGCTGCACATGAAATGTATCTTAGAAGTCTGATGTATCTGAGAGAGCGAAAAGAACATCTGGAAGATCTGGATGCAGATATGGAACAGATACGGTATGATCTGCAGGAAATTCAAAAAGAAATCAGGAGAAAGACAGAAGAACAGACTTCCATTCAGGAACAATTGCGTCTGACTGATTACGAAGAAATTAAAGAACGGCTTGATGCATGTATTAACTGGCTGCAGGATTATCCGGAGCAATTACGTGTATGCGTAAGCAGACAGACACATGAAGAAGACGAAGTGGGACAACTGACACTGCGTTTAGACGAAAACAAGAAGAAAATTGAAGAATATGAAAAGAAAACGAAATATTTTTCAGAATGCTATGATATGGAAAAGGCTTTGCATTATGTGGAAATACCAAAAGAGATACCGGAAGATGCCGCACATATCAGAAGTTATCTGGAATCAGATGTAAAAGCGCTGGATAAAGACAGTGTGATCCGCGATCTGAATAAGGTATATTTTGAAAACAGAGGCTTTCTTACAGACTATCATTTAATGCAGAATGAGTTGTTTACGGAAGAAGAACAAACGGAATTTCCTGCAAAACGACTGGACATTTCGGCCAGATATCAAGGCGTAAAGATATCATTTGCCAGTCTTCTTTTGCATCTTGAAGAAGACATTACAGAGCTGGAGAATCTGATCAAAGATGGAGACCGGGAGTTGTTTGAAGACATTCTTGCCAATACGGTAAGCAGAAAAATCCGTGGAAAGATTAACGGTTCCAATACATGGGTACAGAAAATGAATTCCCTGATGAACGGTATGAATACCTCCAGCGGATTAAAGCTTAGCCTTAGATGGCGAAGTAAGACTGCAGAACAGGAAGACCAGCTGGATACGAAAGAACTGGTAGAATTACTGAAGAAAGATTATCGGCTGATGAGTGAAGATGAGGCAGCCAGATTGTCTGCCCATTTCCGTTCCAAAGTGGCAGAGGCACGAAGAAATGCGAAAGACAGTGCGGGAATGATATCCTTCTATCAGATCATGAAGGATACGCTGGATTACCGTAAATGGTTTGAATTCCAGCTGTTTTCCCAGAAAAACGGGGAACGTCAGAAGGAGCTGACAAATAGTGTATTCGGAACCTTCAGTGGCGGAGAAAAGGCAATGTCCATGTATGTACCGCTGTTTTCAGCAGTTGTGGCCAAGTATCAGGGAGGAAGAGAAGATGCACCGAGATTGATATCTCTGGACGAGGCATTTGCCGGAGTAGATAATAAAAATATTCGCGATATGTTCCGTCTGATGACAGAATTCCGGTTTGATTTTATTATTAACTCACAGGTTCTGTGGGGAGATTGTGATACGTTGGACGCATTGGCAATCTATCAGTTAATCCGTCCGGGAAATGCGAAATTTGTAACCGTTATGCCTTATTTATGGAATGGTCACAGGAAAGAATTGTTAGAACACGAGGAAGAAGTTGAACAGAGAGGAATAGAGCTTGGACAGGCAGAAGGAGTATAAATTTGAAAATAAAATGAAAGACTGTCTGGCTTATTTTCACCTGAGCCCGGTCTGGGAGAAGGTTCTGAAAGGCTTCCGGGAGAAATATATTTCTTACGGAAGGTTTGGTGGGAAAGTAATTCTGAAGAATCTGAAACCAACAGATATTGAAGAACTGGAAGGATTTTTTGGAAAATCTTTTCACAGTCAGAAAAGTGTAACGGTGTCCTCAGAAAAATTCAGACAGGCGCTGGAAACAAGCAGATATAAAGAGATAACGCCGGAATGCCTGTTGGAGAATTTTTTTGAAGAGCCACTGCTTGGAAGACAGGAGCAAAAATCCTTACGGGAACAGGAAAAAGAGCGTATATGGGAGATTTTTCAGAGAGACTATGAAGGAACTCCTGTAGAGACAGCCTTAGAATCGTTGCGAAGCATTGTGAAAGACAACGGGAGTCAGGAACTGGCCAAATGGGACAAGATGCTGCGGCTTGGAGCAGAAATCTATAACAATCTGCCATATCGCAGCACAAAGATGTACCTTGCCGTATTTGCAGCTATGCGGACAGGCAATCCACATGCGTTTGATATTGGAACAGCAGATGGGAATTTTTTATATCAGATCATACAGATGGATTTGGAAATACGAAGAATTACAGTAGAGACATCTGCAATATTTCCTGCGTATAAGCGTCAGAAAAGTTATCTGCTGGCAGGAATCATGCTGGATGATGTTTCCAATTATACCATGCTGTATCAGGTGCAGGCTGTGAAAAAAGATGGAAATTATCATAAAGGTATGGCAGGTTTTGCGAAAGAACAGCATATTGTACAGGTTCCTCTTGCAGTGCTTACAGAATGGGATGCACTCTATTGTCCCCAAAATGAAATATATATTGTGGAAAATCCTTCGGTTTTTGCCATGCTTTGCGGAAAAGAAGAAACAGATCATAAGGAAAAAGCATATATGTGCATGAACGGTCAGCCAAGACTGGCAGGTTTGATGGCATTGGATTTACTTGCAAAATCCGAAACACGGATTTATTATGCAGGAGATCTGGATCCGGAAGGTGTGTTGATCGCACAGAAACTGTCACAGTATTATAAGGGCGAATTTTATTACTGGCATATGGAAGCCGCGGATTACGAAAGATGCAGGTCAAAAGAGGTCATATCACCTAAGCGGCTGAAAATACTGGAACGAATAACGGATGAAAGGTTAAAGCCGGTGGCAGCGCTGATCGGAAAATACAGGACAGCCGGATATCAGGAGATGCTGGCAGAAGATATGCTATAGAAATCAGATGAAGATCTTTTGAATGAAAAGGAGAAGTTATGAAGACACGGAAACGAATTTTGTCAATTGTATTAACAATTGCAACACTGCTTCTGCTTGTACTGGATATTCCTGTGACAGCAGCTGGGACGAAAAAGGTAGACGTTTTGTTTACCCATGATACTCATTCCCATTTGGACAGCTTTTCAACAATTGTAGATGGACAGCAAAAAGAAGTTGGCGGTTTTGCGAAAATAAAAACCCTGATGGATGAAAAGAAGAAAGACAATCCAGATACCCTGGTATTGGATGGCGGAGATTTTTCCATGGGTACACTGATCCAGACCGTATATGATACGGAGGCAGCGGAGCTTCGAATGCTGGGATATCTGGGGTATGATGTGACTACTTTTGGAAATCACGAATACGACTACCGGTCAAAGGGACTGGCAAATATGCTGAAAGCAGCCATAAATTCCGGTGAGACAGTGCCGGAGATCGTAGTGTGCAATGTGGATTGGGATGCTATGGAGAAAGATGGCTTAAAAGATGGGCAGAAGCAGATCAAAGAAGCGTTTGAAGCGTACGGCGTGAAAGATTATGTTGTGGTTCAAAAGGGTGATACGAGAATTGCTGTGGTTGGTGTATTTGGAAAAGATGCCCTGGAATGTGCGCCTACATGTGAACTTCTGTTTAAAGATCCGGTAGAAGCAGTAAAGCAGACGGTAGCTGAGATTAAGAAAAACGAGAATGTGGATATGATCGCATGTGTGTCTCACGGCGGAACCTGGGAGGACGAGGATAAGTCAGAGGATGAAATCCTTGCAAAAAAGGTGCCGGATCTGGATCTGATCATCAGTGGACATTCCCATACAGAGCTGAATGAAGCCATTAAGCATGGGAATACATATATTGTATCCTGCGGTGAGTATGGGAGAAACCTTGGATCACTTTCAATGACACAGAAGGAGGACGGGCGTTGGGAAATGACTTCCTATGAGCTGATTCCTGTGTCTGATGAGATCAAGCCGGATCAGGAAACACAGAAACGGATTGATGAATTAATGGATACAGTAGACACCAATTATCTTGCAGATTTTGGGTACACCAGGGATGAAGTTCTGGCTCAGAACGATATTGAATTTAACAGTCTGGAAGAGATGGGAACAAAGCATGAAGAACTGAATCTTGGCGATATTATGTCTGATGCGTATGTATATGCTGTGGAAAATTCAGAGTATTACGATGGGAATCCGGTAGACGTAGCGGTTGTGCCAAGCGGAACGGTCCGTGACACATATACAAAAGGCAATATTACAGTAGAGGATGTTTACAATTCTTTTTCTCTGGGAATTGGAAAAGACGGTGTGGCAGGATATCCTCTTATCAATGCATATCTGACAGGAAAAGAATTGAAGCTGGCAGCAGAAGTAGACGCTTCTGTTTCGGATTTTATGACAACTGCAAGATTGTATTGCAGCGGACTGAATTTTACATATAATCCTCATCGAATGATTCTGAATAAGGTGACGGACTGTTATCTGACCAGAGAAGATGGAGAAAGAATTGAAATTCAGGATGATAAACTGTACCATGTTGTGACTGACTTGTATACAGGACAAATGCTTGGCTCTGTAATGAAAATGTCCTATGGTCTGTTGTCTCTTGAACCAAAGGATAAGAACGGAAATCCAATTGAAAATCTGGAAGATCAAGCAATCATGGAAGATGGCAGGGAATTGAAAGCGTGGGATGCTATTGCAAGATACATGCAGTCTTTTGAAGATACAGACGGGGATGGAATTGCTAATGTACCGGAATATTATGCAGTCACTCATAACCGTAAGGTTGTAGATGACAGCACAAATATTATTGATCTGGTGAAAAATCCCAATAGATTCTCAGTAATGATCGTGCTGATCTGCCTGCTCTTCCTTGTAATTATTATTCTTATTGTAGTCCTGATCCGAAAACTGGTCCGCAAGGCAAAAAAGAAAAGTATGTGATACTATCACAGAAATGGGGGGGAATAAAATCTGATATAATACTATAAACACCATAAAGTTACAAAAGGGGCTGTCAGGAAATAGACAGCCCCTTTTACGTTCAGAATCAATCTTCTTCCATCCATACCTTCATGGTTTTCAGAAGCTTTTGTTTCTCTGGAATACTCATTTTATGTACCTGCTCGGAAAGCTCGCGGTCCAGGGCAGTTTCACGGTATTCAGAATCAATTCTGCCAATCAGGGAATCCAGGGAGATGTTCAGCAGCCTTGCATAATAAATAAGGATACGCAGGGACATTGCAGTACGGTTATTCTCCACGTTGCTGATGTAGCCAGGAGTTACATTCAGAGCTTTGGCAACTTCTGCCTGGGTAAGCTTCATTTTGATTCGCAGTTCTTTCATTCGGGATCCTAAGTTTTCGTAATCAATCTGATTCATATTCGTTCTCCAATCTTTTTAACAGGTGCCGAACTGGCTTACCTGTGATTTTACACGCATTTAAGCTGCTTTCCAATTTGAACAAAATCTCCTGCAAATTCTGACGCACATCTTGCAGAAAACCCTTTTCAAACATGCTCCGGCAATCAATGGAACGGTTTCACCGCTTCCTGATTACCTGCGAGTTCTTATATTATGGAATGACAGCTTCTTTATCCATAATATAAAGTATATAGAAAATATATGAAAAATGTAAGCTGTAAATTGTATGCTATTTATTTTATAGCTATATATCTGTTGTCGTTATTTTGACATTTCTGTCAGATACCCATATAATAATATGAGTGTCAAAAGATCTTTTGCCACTCATTTGATACCCCCGGATTGCGACCCAGCTACGCTGCTCCCGCAATCCTCCAAATATTTGAAATCCGCTGATTTACTGCGTAAATCGCTACTTTCTCATATTTGGCGTGTCCCAAGTTCAAACGCCTTATCGTGCAAGCACGAACGGCTTTTTGACCTTTTGACACTGGTATCATATAATAAAAAGTGAAATTGGAAACAGGAATCGAACAGTTTGAGGTAATCACAAGATGCAGGATACATTTGAAATGCTGGAGGAGCTTTTGGAACAGGAGCAATTTGAATTGCTGTTTCCGAAAGAAAACGGAGCACAGGCTGAATGGGAATGTTATGAGACATATGAAAATAATGAGAGAAAACAGGGCGAAAAAGACAGCCTTGCCAGAGTGGGAAAAGAGAAAAATCCAGGCGATATCCGCCTTGTTTATTTGATGAATGATGCCGTAGAAAGCTTTCTCATTTTCCGGGACGCCAGACTTACAGGCTCTTATCTGGAGAATTATGAAGGTCCTCTGAAATCATCCTTAAGTCAGGAAGGGGATGAATATATACTGGTAGTATGGCAGGGGGAGAACGTAGTCACCCTGTTTTTCAGAATGCTGGATCTGGAGGTTTATCTTTATAACTATGGGGAAATCGGTCATTTCTGGGTACCTGGGTATGAATATCTGCGTCAGTTGGAATATCGGATCGCCATTGCAAGAGATAAGCTGGAATATCTGGGAGAAGAGTTTTGTACAGAAGAAGAAAGGGCACTTGTGCAGCTGGCGGACTTTCCACCGTTGAATTATTGCTGTTATCCGGCAGTGCCGAAACAGTATATTGTGCCAAAGGAAGACCCCTGGAAGCCGTCTGCAGCAGCATTTCAGGTAATGGAAGAGCTAGCAGAAGAAGCCCGGGATTTTTCTCTGCTTCGGTTGTTGCATGTTTATAAGAAATTTCCAGTTCCATTTATCGCCAGGATTTTTGCCAGGGCATTACACAAGAATAAGCATAGTGCAGTGATTGAGCTTCTTACCGGAAAAATAAAAAGCGCAGCGGCAGCTTATCCTGACCGGAATTTTGGAAATGAGGCTGATCAGCAGTTAAAAAGTCTGCTGTCAAAAGCGGGAAAACTGCAGGAAAAACTGACCCGGGACGGAATCCATGCGGAGGTATTAAGAGAAGAGCCCTTTACAACAGCCAGGGACAGCCTGGATTTTCAGGTTTTTCTCATGGTTTGGAAAAAAGGCTGGCGGAATCGCAAGGTGGAAATCCGGAAACTGTGAATAAGAAACTATCGTGCTTTAACACTTCTCAGAAAATAACAGATCGCCCACGCAATACTCATTCCCGCGGCGATTCCAAATGCGAAGAGAAAGGTGTCCCTCCCATAGTTAAGTGCCTGCATGGGATTTCCCTCCACAATACTGCTCATGCAGTAATAAAGGGTACTTCCGGGAATTAACGGAATCACGGAAGTAACGAAAAAAGAAGTGGAAGTTCCCTTGCAGATTCTTGCCAGGATTTCCGCATACACATCTGCAATAAAACCAGCCAGCAGTGCCGGAAGAAAAACACTTCCCCACAGATTCTTCCCAAAGAGAAAGACCAGCCAGCTAAGAAAACCACCGGCAGTAGCCAACGGCAGATATTTAGTTTTCATGTGAAAAAGAAGACCAAAAGCCACAGATCCGATAGCTCCGGTAATCAGCTGTATAACCGTCATTGTGATCAAAGTCCAAACCTCCCAAAAAGAATAATTGCGCCCATAAAACCAAGTGCCAGTGCTGCTGCAAGAAGTAACGCGGCGATCAGTCTGATAATACCCGAAAGGGTATCACCAATGAGTACATCGCGGATTGCATTAGTTGACATAAGTCCTGGGATCAGAAGCATAATATCACCAATCATGATCTTGTCCATGTGAAGGAAAGGACAGAGCAAAGTAAATCCGCAAATGGCGCAGCCAGTGAGAAAAGATGCTGCAAACTGGAAAGTAACCTCGTTCATACATACTGGTCTTAGATATTTTTGTAGGCTCCATATCAGGATTGCAGCGACGCCGGCAGTAATGGCATCCGGAATAGTGCCGCCGTAGAAAAGGGCAAAACTGCTGGCTGCAAGAACGCTTCCAAGCAGTTTCCAAAGAGGCTTAGGTCTGTTTGCATTGATCTTCTCAAATTCATTTCGCAGCTCCGCAGCAGAAACCGGATGACTGCAGAAGCGGCGGCTCAGGTCATTGAGCTGCTCCAGCTTGGTGAAATCATTCCCCCCACATTCATGAATGCGCCGTGTTTGCGTCCGTGCGCCATCTCCGGGAAATTCCATAGTAATAACAATGCTGGACGTGATGACGAAAACATTCATATGGGTAGCACCACAGGCATACCCCATCCGGTTCAGGGTATCCTCCACCCGGAAAATCTCTGCGCCGCTGTTTAACAGTGCGTCGCCCATATCAAGAAAAACATGCAAATAATCTTTAGATGTCTGCATAAGGAATACTCCTTTAAGTAATAGAAAAGCCCTGATGGGCAGGATTCTTTCGCGTATCATTTTGCTACGGGAATGAGATAAGTATAAAGCTTAATGGCAGACAATACAACCGTTAAATAATTGATTTCCGGAATCCTGTATTCCATAAAATGCCCGATTGTGCTAACATAGAGCATAGTAGATTACGAAATATTTTCAGGAGGAAATTTAAATGGGTTGTACTACAATTTTAGTTGGAAAAAAGGCGTCTTATGATGGCTCTACTATGATCGCAAGAAATGACGATTCCGGTTCCGGCCATTATATGCCCAAAAAATTTGTGGTGGTTCATCCGGAGGAACAGCCGCGGAAATATAAATCTGTGATTTCTCATGTGGAAATTGATCTTCCAGATGATCCAATGGGCTATACATCTGTGCCAAATGCAGTAGACGGTGAAGGAATCTGGGCAGCAAGCGGTGTAAATGAGGCAAATGTGGGAATGACTGCTACAGAAACGATTACCTCCAATCCCCGGGTACTTGGTGCGGATCCTCTGGTAACCTATCAGCCTGCCCAGGACGGTAAAGAGGAAGCAGCCGGTGGAATCGGAGAGGAAGATATTGTATCCATTGTTCTTCCATACATTCACAGCGCCCGCGAAGGGGTAATCCGTCTCGGAAGTATCCTGGAGAAATACGGAACCTATGAGATGAACGGAATTGCTTTCCAGGATCAGAATGAAATCTGGTGGCTGGAAACCATCGGCGGCCATCACTGGATGGCAAGAAAGGTTCCGGATGAGGCGTATGTGGTAATGCCAAATCAGCTTGGAATTGATGAATTTGATTTGGAAAAAGCATTGAAGGATCAGGAAAAATATCAGTGCACATGTGAGGAATATGCGGATCTGGAATACATGTGTTCCGCTGACCTGAAAGAATTTATCAGCAAAAATCATCTGGATCTTTCCATGGATGGTGCATTGAATCCAAGAGATGCGTTCGGAAGCCATGACGATTCCGACCATGTTTATAATACTCCTCGTGCATGGTATATGCTGAGAACCCTGAATCCGAAGACAAAAATCTGGGATGGCGTAAATGCAGAATTTACTCCATATTCTGATGATCTGCCATGGTGCATGATTCCGGAGAAAAAGATTACTGTAGAGGACGTGAAATATGTATTGTCCTCTCATTATCAGGGAACCTCTTATGATCCATACGCTTCCTATGGAGAAAAAGAACAGCGTGGAGCATTCCGTTCTATCGGTGTGAACCGTACAGATTTCCTGTCTCTGATCCAGATGAGACCAGGCATGGAAAAGGACTGCAATATCCTGGAATGGGTTGCGTTTGCATCTAATGCATTTAATGTACTGGTGCCGTTTTATGCCACAATTGATACCACTCCGGACTATTTTTCCAGCACCACCAGGGAAGTAACCACTGACAGCTTCTACTGGGTAAGCCGCATGATCGGTGCCATGGCAGATGCTTCTTATAAGAGCTCCATTTTCCATATTGAACGTTATCAGGAGCGTGTAATGTCAAAAGGCCACCAGCTGATTGGCAAATATGACGCTCTTTTGGAAAAAGAGTCTGACGCAGCGAAGCGAACGTCCCTTCGCCATCAGGCCAACCAGGAAATTGCGGATATGGTGAAAAAAGAGGCTTCTGACACACTGAATAAAGTGCTTTATGAGCTGAGTAATCAGATGAAGAATGCTTATTCCAGGTCTGATGCGTAATGTCAGAGCCTTTTTCAAACACGCTCTAGAAACCTGTGGACAAATTTCTTTCAATTTAATATAATAAAGTGCAGAAAGCAGTTACATAGGGAACCGGAACGAAAATTAAGGAGGCTGGAATGACAATAAAAGAATGTTATGAGAAAGTTGGCTCAGATTACGATGGAGTTCTGAAAAGACTGGGAAGCGAAGCGCTTGTGAAAAGATTTGCGGTGAAATTTCTTAATGATCCGAGTTTTCAGGAGCTGACAGATGGTCTTGCCGCACAGGATAGAGAGAAAGCATTCCGTGCAGCCCATACCCTGAAGGGCGTGTGCCTGAATCTTGGATTTACAGAATTGTATAAGGTCAGTGCAGAACTTACCGAGGTATTGAGAGGAAGAGAGACAGCAGGAAGTGATGAGCTTTACGCGCAGGTGAAAGAGCAGTACACGAGCCTGACAGAGGCTATCAGGGAACTGGCTGGTAATTAATGCCTGCTGCTATTCCGCAGGTACTATCCCAAGAGATGTTTTGTGAACTTTGTTTACAGAAAACCCGAGAAGTACGGCGCGAAAACATGGGAAACATGATTTCTGTGCATCGCGAAGAGTGTAACTATGAAGGAACGGAAGCGGAACTTATGGGCTGCCAGAAGCCATTGCGATTTTGTTTATCGTATTTTTGCATAAGTGGAAAAAGAATACACTGCTTAGTATTGGCGGTGGAACGATTTTGTATATGCTGCTGGTGCAGAGGGTGTTTTAGACTGTGTTTGAAAAAGTATTCCCGCAAATTATGACGCACATCTTGCAGAAAGCCTTTTTCAAACACGCTCTAAAATTGGCAATACATCAAATCTAACGTATCTAATCAGATATAGCAATATTCTATAACGAACTCAAGGTAAAATGAATTATACAAAATTCCCTCAACTTGCTATGATATATTCAGACAAAAAGAGAGAAAACATTTCTCTGAACGCGATCATACGAATCTGGAGGAAAATCATGGCAAGAGGAATCAATACAAAATGTTTACATTTAGAAGAAGAGGAAGGCTGTTGTAACAATTATGGCTCTATCAGCTTTCCGATTTATCAGACAGCA
This sequence comes from Ruminococcus sp. 1001136sp1_2201st1_G3_2201SCRN_220225, assembly GCF_040924365.1. Lineage (NCBI taxonomy): Bacteria > Bacillati > Bacillota > Clostridia > Eubacteriales > Oscillospiraceae > Ruminococcus > Ruminococcus sp. 1001136sp1_2201st1_G3_2201SCRN_220225. The sequence goes on from NZ_JBCOME010000021.1 coordinate 60,415, forward strand.
ACTTATGAGCATCCGGCAGTAGGTCAGAGCACAGGCTTTGACTACAGCAGACTGCAGAACCCGACAAGAGAACATCTGGAAAAAATTGTAGCAGCCTTGGAAAACGGAATCGACGCACTGGCTTTTTCCACTGGAATGGCAGCAATCACTCTGGTAATGGAGCTGTTTAAACCAGGAGATCACCTGATCATAGATGCAGACCTGTATGG
>NZ_JBCOME010000022.1:0-59592 GCF_040924365.1 Ruminococcus sp. 1001136sp1_2201st1_G3_2201SCRN_220225
GCATGTCTCTATTGTATCATGCTTATGTGTATTTGGAATTTCTCATTTTGGCTTGTACTATTTATATTCTAGCACCAATTGTGTAAAAGGTTAATAGAGGAAAGGAAGAGAGTAGGTGTCATTCAATATTATAATGTACTGTTCATAATGGAGTTAGTGTCAGATAAAGACATATGGGCTTTAGAACAGTGGATGAATGGTATAAATAACATATATATGAAAGATATACATAATTGGTGTAGAATACATTTTGTTAAATATCACACTGTATTTGTTTACAGGAAAGAGTATCCGGTAAAAGCAAATATTTGGAATGGGTATTCATATATAAGGTGGCGGATGGAGCGGTTGATGAATTTGGGATAAGATAAAATAGTGATTGCATGAAAGAGAGCCTTAAAGCAGGGTGTTCTTTTGAAAGTATGGATAGAATTAAAGGCTGAAGGCTCTGCGCTATTCGTTTGGCAGAGCCTGAGTATTCTCTTGATCCGTAGAAAATAAATCTAACTGACCTTCTGGAGTGGAACTTTGACCGGATTCATCTTCAGTTGATGGTTCTCTTTTTTTGGGTGTTTTATGAGTGTATAATTTCTCAAAAGGAAGTGAATACTTGGATTTTTTATTGTATTCTAGTAAAAGAGCTTCTGCGAATCCTAATGAACCGGCACGACGTTCTCTGGCAGTACGACTGATTTCTCTGACAGAGACACGCCCAACTTTTTCTTTGAAGGTGTCATCTTTCATTGTTTCTCCATAAGCATTATCCAGACGGGCAATAGCATTAAGCATATTGGAACTAAAGGACATAGGCGCACCTTCCCATGTGGCAACACAAAGGCGTAAAACACGATCAAGAGTGTGAAAACCATATTTTTCATAGATATTAATTAAAGTGGATACAGCACATATACCTCCGGGGCGAGAGGAAGAAGTAATAGTGAGATCATATGATTCAACAAGGTCACGAATAATAAGTTCTCTATCATTACCAGCTTCAATATTAGCCATGAATATTTCATAAGGTAATAACGATTTGACATATTTCATCTGATTTGCAAAAATATCTGCTTCTTGGGTGTAAACAAGATCATCATAAACCATACACCAGACAGGAGTTTCTCTTGATCCAGAGACGAGAGCAACAATCTCTATAGTGTGTTGTCCGTTGAACACATAATTTATCCCATCACGTCTACTTACTTTTACAGGGTTTATCTGATAAAGGTCAAAATTAGCTGCAGCACGCTGAACGTGTTTGATGGAAAGATTACGTTGATAATCTTGATTTGAACATAAATTTTTAATAGGTATTTGCTCAAAATGCACTTGGGGAACAAACTTTTGTAAATCTTCGGTATTTCCATCCATAATTATATTTCCTCCAATTTTTTTAAAATATTATTTGTGGTTGATATTAGACACATAAGCTGATATTTAAGCTTATATTTTGCTGTATCAGATGCAATTTTAAAATCTGAAACTTTTAATACTCTTTCGATAGAACTGTTCCACGAGGGAATCGTCAATGTAAGACTTGCAATTTCCGCATCTGGATCAAATTGTGGCAGGTTGCGTATTGAAGGAATAGAAACGGAAGATTCTTTCCTTAACATCGGTTTGGCGTAATTATTCCATAGTAATTCCCTTTTCATATCATGATAACTGAGATGTTCTATCTTTTCGGCAAGAAGGTAGTTATTTAGACTTAAAAGTTGCTCTTTTGGTAATCCTGAAAGCTCAATAATATTAGCTTGGGAAATCCAGAGTTGACCAGAACGAACTCGTTTGACAAAATCCGGAACTTTTTCATCAATTATATCTAGTGCACTACTGTAAGCAGAATATTTGTAAACGGTAGCCATTGCTACATTACATTCTTCGGATATTTTTTTTGCTGCGATGCTTGCACCGGAAATATGAGATTTATTCGTAGATGAAAGTTGTCTTGAAACTATAATTTTTTCAGCATCATATTTTTTCCCAATCAGGTATTTTTTATTGATATTGGTTAAATCCTCTCGTTTAAGTTGGTCAGTACATATCCATGAAATTACATCTTCTTTACTGGAAAAATGGAGTCTTTTTATTCGGAAAGGAATACTGTGTTTACGAAATAATTCATATGCTTCTATACCATTAATGACAATACCATTCCATGTGCAGATGGGGGTGTGATAGGAATGACATAATATCTGTTGTTCAAGTTGTTTATAATCTTTTTCACTGAGATATTGATACAAATTGGTGAATTCTAGTTTTGTTTTTAATGTATATATACTATAATTGCGCATACTCATCTCCCATTATTTCTGATTTGAATTCTGTTTGTGGCAGTTTTGTGATGATGTTATCCATGGAAAATAGAGCTATTTTTTTATCTGGGTAAATATTGCCTTCTAAACGAAAAATGTTAAATTTCTCCCAAGAAAGGTTAAGTTGGGAAAGTGAATATAGTAATTCTCGGCTGTACAATTCATAACTGTTACCATTGATGACAAAATAATCCTTAACTTTATGTGCCAATTTATCCTCCGCACAACTAGCCTTTATACCTATCATTTTTTGATCAGGATTAACAAGAAGTTGAATATATTCTGGGTTACCAATTTGACGGAGTGTATTGCGGTGGATTCGTATACGATTCTTTTTAAAGTCAATACATATTAGTGGATGGGAAGAGTGTTTGTTGTTCATAGGATTTTTCCTCACTTTCTGCTGTTGATGGTTCTTTTGCTTTTTCTATGGATTTATCAGTTGCCTTCTTCTTTTCTTGTATGTCAAATACTGCGTAGCCTTCAAATATATTGACTTGCATTGATTTTTGATGTTCTTCCACTGGAATACCGAACTGATTCTTCCATTCTTCAGGATAAGAAGGTGTCCTAGCAGTGGTTACAGTTCCATTGTCTTTTAGAGTACGAGGAAATATTTCAGGTGAAGTTAAATCGAAAATGAACAGTATTTCATTGCCAGAACGAATTAGTTTGCCGAGAATCTTGTACCGATAATTAGGATTCCAGTCCATGAGAGATATCACTTTAGCAAAGAAAATTCGACAGGTGATTTGTTTTGGCGAACGCTTTTTTCCAGAGGAACACCAACGAAAAGAGTCTTTTTCTTCTTCTCGACAGGGACGGACAGCCAGCTTTTTTTCAATGGGATTGACTAATATTTGCACATATTCGACATCGGGTAGTTTTTTTATGCAGGCGGTATTTACAGATACCTTGTAGTTATTAAACGTAAACGAAGGTTCGTAAATATGAGCGAAGAATTCGCCACGTACAACTTGATAACCGTCATAGCTGAAAGAATCATCGTCAATGACTTCCATTTGATTTGAGGGGCTGGGCGCGACTGTTATTGGCATAGGTGTGTTGATTTTCATCATATCAGAAGGTTCTGTAGTCATATTCCATTGATTTATAGGTTGCTCGCTCATTGGGTGTCTCCTTTAATTTCTGTAATAATATTCTTTATATTTTGTATAATGGTTTCTTTGGGAGTGGTTTGTAGCTCGGGTTCTTTATAAGGTTTACTTTCTGAAGCAGTCTGCCAGTTTTTGTCTGCTGTAAATTCTGTTAATTCTGGCGCTTGAGACTGAGTATAGTAATTATTACCGAAGCTATTCATCCAGTCGGCAGGATAAGCTAACACACTCTTAGAATCAGATATTGTATCAGGCATGTTGTTATTGGGGGCGGATACGTCGTTGGTACTTGTCGGTATTCGTATTTCTGTATCGTCCATGTTGAAAATAAGGACATTTTCATTGCCTTTTTGGTGGGCAACTCCTAATATTCTATATTTGCATTTTTTGTCCCATTTAAATATCTCGTATAATGTTGGCAAAAATGCAGCGCCGGAAATTGGTTTTGGAATAAGTTGACCATCTTTGAGACGTGACCACTGCACTTTATTTTTTGTTTCAGAGGAACATGGTCGGATAGCAAGTAGTTTTGAGCTTGGGTGTATTAGCAGTTCGACAAATTTTATGTTTGGAAATTTCCGTATAGCATCTTTGTTAAAAGAGATCTGTTTATATGAAAAAGAAACAGAAATCCGACCAACAGAGGAGAAAAATTGTCCTCTGGCAACTTCATAGTCTCTTAAATCGAAGGAACCGGCGGAAGCAGTAATTGTATCAGGTACATTCATATTTGCCGGTTTAAGGACGCTTTGAGATGCTTCAAAGTAGTCTCTAGCTTTAAATCCAGACCATCTTGGATTAATGCTTATAAATCCACTTAGAGAGCCTTCTTGTATCACATGTAATTCTGGTAAAATCTCTTTATTTCCATATTTCGCATTTGTAATTAATTTTTGAACAGCTATGAAATCATCTCGGGAGATAATAGCTTCGTGATGTCCGACTTTTCTGTATTGATTACGGTCTTGATTGTTTTTCCTTGATTTATGGTCAAGATAATTAGGAGTCCATGTTTTTCTCGCCAGAACATCCCCACAATGGCGTTCATTTTGAAGGATTTGTAGTATGGTACTGGATGACCAGACATCATTATTCTTTTTTGTTTTACAACCGAGTTCTGTCAAAGAATCAGCAATTTGTTGAGTACTGCTTCCATTCAGATACATATAAAAAATAAGCTGCACAATTTTAGCTTCATGTGGATTGATTACAAGATCTCCATTTTCGTCTTGGTCATATCCGAGCAGAGGAGGTGTAAGGAATATTCCCCGACGAAAACGCATTTCAATGGAAGAATTCATAATTTCACTTTTGGTATGACTTTCTTCCTGTGCAAGTGTTGACATGAATGACAGAATCATTTCGCTTTTGGGATCAAGAGTATTTAAATGCTCTGTTTCAAAAAATACACCGACGGGTGGACGGAGTGAAGAAAGCTCTCGTACATATCGGATACAGTCAACAACGTTTCTTGCAAATCGGGATACACTTTTTGTTATGATTAAATCAATTTTTCCGGCTTCACAATCTTCAATCATTTTTTTGAATGCATCTCTATGTTGAAGCGAAGTGCCTGAAATGCCTTCGTCGGCATATATTTCGACAAGCATCCAATTCGGATTTTTATTTACTACATCCTGATAATGATTTTTCTGTAATTCATATGAGGATGTTTGGCGTGGATCATCCGTAGATACCCTTGCATATACAGCTACTCGTAGTTTTTTTTCTGTTTTAAAAATATCCTCTGGTGGAAGTGCCGGAATTACTTCCAGTTCTTCTGGATCAATACCTTTGTATCTTTGCCGGATTCTGGCTTTCTGTTCATCAATATTACTGCTTCGTTCTTCACTTTCTTTCATCAATAGCGACATCCTTTATAGTTGATATAACTATCATAGAATTTTTGGATTGAAAAAGACATAAACCATCAGTTAAGTGATTAACAGATGGTTTATGTAGAAATAGATATTTGATTGTTATTGAATGATTTAATAATCATTCGGGTTATCAGCATCGTAATTGTGTTTTGAGGATAGATGCCAATCATTGATTCGTAAAATATTCTTTATGGCTGAAAGAACCTCGAATATGTAACGTTTTTCAGTGCTGGTACAATCTGCCATTAATAAATCAATATCAGTTTGATATTCCGTAGGATTGTATAACAAGTTTCCATAGAGTAATTCATCAATAGTAATTTCAAGGGCATTGCTAATTTTGATTAAAGATTCTAAACTGGGTTTACGCTTGGCATTTTCTATATAGCTTATATAAACAGTAGAAAGATCAGCGATTTCAGCCAGCTCCTCGGCAGATAATCCTCGTTGTTTGCGGGTTTCTCTTATACGTTTGCCTATAAGTGCATAATTTATTTCCATGTCCTCACCTCCTTTCCATCACAACTTGACTTTTTTGTGTTGTAGATAGAAAAAATGGTGAGTTATACAATAGTAATTGGTTGTATAAAAAGAAGTATATCATATGTATATAGCAAAAAGAAGATTGTCGATTGATGGGAGAAAAAGGCGATAAGTTGTAATTGAACAACAGCGAAAAAAAGGTTATTATTTATGTATTAAAAATTATGTCTGAGAGGAAAATACATGGCAGATAAAGAGGAAATTAAAACACTGGAGGAATTAGAGGAAAAAGGAAGAATACTGCGGGAGTACAAAGAAAAATTCCGGCAGATGTGCCAAGAAAATAAAATGATAAAGGGTTCGACAGTGCTGAAACTATATGATAAAATTGAAGAAATACAAAGAGAATATGAGCATTTAGATAATAAGCTGACATTAATGGAATACAACTTTATATAGTTCTATTTTTTTTGTTTTAATACTACTGTTTCCCTTAGTAAATACTTGCAAGATACATCTCTAATATTTTTTCGGATTTCTAGTTACAATTAAGGTAACTACTATCGGAAAGAGGTGTATTTACTTGCGTACAGAGGATTATATTGCGGACAATATTATAGCTTTATGTAAAAAACGTGATATGAGTAAATATCGGCTGTCACAATTGACTGGTATATCTCAATCTTCGATTGGAAAAATTATTGCTGAAGAAAGTTTACCCACTATGCCTACTGTAGAAAAGATATGTGATGCACTGGGAGTAACAATGGCACAATTCTTTGCCGGAATGGATGTTCCAGTAAGCTTATCAGAATCACAACAAGAGGTTTTGAATATTTGGAATAATCTTGATGAAAAAGAACAGAATGTAGTGATACAAATGCTCCGGGGACTTCAAAAATAAAGGAAACAGTTGTAACGAAAATGTTGACTGTTTCTTTTTTTATGGAGTTGGGAGATTATGGTGATTGAAAAGAAATATTATGATATTGCACAGCGTGAATTGGAAGAAATGCAAAGAGAAATTAATGCAGAAAAAGCGCAAATGTCAGAAGAAGAGATACTAGAGGATAAAAAATGGCATGATGAACAATTGGAAACAATTATAAAAAAGGCAGAAGCTCATATGCGTTGTTTTAAGAAAGTTCCAGATCCTCAAAAAGTAGTGAAATTCACTTTTTTACAAAAAGATGCATTGGAAATTGCACGAAATATGCAGATGAATATAAAAACTGAGCGTAAAGAAGATGATTTATGGGGGACGATAGAAATGTCATTTAATAATATGTGGTTTTTAGATTCGGCTCCTAGTGAATGGAAAGAAATTTGGAATAACTTGATGAAAGAAGCTCAGAGAGTGTATATAGAAGCAAAAGATAACATGGTCATGTATCAATATTATTATGATTTGGCGGTAGAAGTTCCTTGTGTGTAGACAAAATACAAATAATGATATATGAATGCTGTTCTGTAATAATTTTATGATATACTGTGGATATGATATGTAAAAATAGTCGGAGAAAGATTTGTGAATGTACGATTATTTAGGAGGAAAAAGCATGACAGATGCAGAACAAAGAGAGGCTGCCCGTCAATTTGTAAACCGATGGATGGGAAAAGGGAAAGAAGATGAAGATGGACGTTCTTATTGGATTGATTTATTGACGAATGTTTTGGGAATGGATAATGTGACAGAACGTTTGAACTTTGAAAAGAAAGTTGTAATTGATGGAAATACAAAACGTATTGATGTATATATTCCTGAAACACGAGTAATTATTGAACAGAAGAGTCTTGGAAAAGCATTGGATCAGAAAATCAGGAATTCAGGAGATGTTGATCTTACTCCATTTGAACAGGCAGACAGATATAATGGGAAGCTGACTTTTGATGAAAGAGCTCGGTGGATTGTTACGTCAAATTTTGCTGAAATTTGGATTTATGATATGAACCAGAAACAGCCAGAACCGACAAAGATTGCTTTAGATGAATTACAAAGCAAATATCCATTGTTGGACTTCTTGGTGAAAAAGGAAGTAAAGACAATATCGCATGAAATGGAAGTATCAATAAAAGCAGGAGGTATTGTTGGGCTTATTTATGATGCGTTTTTAAAACAATATCGTATACCAGATATTAAGGAAAAGGATGAAACATTTGAGCAGAAAGAAAAAAGAGAGCATAAACTAAAGAGCCTGAATGCTTTATGTGTGCGAATTGTTTTTTGCTTGTATGCAGAAGATGCTGGTATTTTCGGAAAGAGAAATATGTTCCATGATTATTTGGAAACATATGAAGTAAAGGATTGCCGGAGAGCTTTATTAGAATTATTTAAGATATTGGATACACCTGTATCAGAGCGAGACGAGTATTTGGAGGAAGAACTTGCTCAGTTCCCGTATGTAAATGGTGGGTTATTTGCTGATGAAACTATTGAGATACCACCTTTTACAGAGGAAATTAAAGAATTACTTCTTACAAAAGCGTCAGAAGATTTTGATTGGAGTGATATTTCTCCAACTATATTTGGAGCGGTATTTGAATCTACATTAAATCCTGAGACCAGACGTTCAGGAGGAATGCATTATACATCTATTGAAAATATACATAAAGTTATTAGTCCGCTTTTTTTGGAAGATTTGCAAAAGGAATTTGATAGTATTAGAGCAATTCAAGTGAAGCGTACCAGAGATAAAAAATTGGAAGAATTCCAAAATAAATTGGCATCACTTACATTTTTTGATCCTGCGTGTGGTTCTGGAAATTTCCTTACAGAAACATACTTGTCGCTTCGTCGTTTGGAGAATGAGGTGATAAAGGAAAAAGTTGGCGGACAAATGACATTGGTAGAGGTAAATAATCCAATTAGAGTTTCTATTCAGCAATTTTATGGAATAGAGATTAACGATTTTGCAGTTACAGTTGCAAAAACGGCTTTATGGATTGCAGAATCTCAAATGTTGGAAGAAACGAAAAATATTGTGTATGGATTTAATGATGATTTTCTTCCTTTAAAGACATATGTAAATATCACAGAAGGAAATGCATTAAGAATTGATTGGAATGATGTAATTCCTGCAGAAAAATTATCGTTTATAATGGGAAATCCGCCATTTGTAGGAGCACGTTGGATGGCGTCGGAGCAGAAGGAAGATGTTGAGAAGATATTTGAAGGATGGAAGAGTATAGGAAATCTTGATTATGTTAGTTGCTGGTATAAAAAAGCAGCTGACTATATGGGAAATTATAATATCAGAGCAGCATTGGTATCAACTAATTCAATTACACAGGGAGAAAGTGTTTCGATTCTCTGGAAACCGCTTTTTGAATCAGGTGTACATATTGATTTTGCATACAGAACATTTATATGGGATAGTGAAGCGTCAATAAAAGCGCATGTTCATTGTGTAATTGTTGGCTTTAGCAGAGCTGTAAATAATAAGCAGAAAATAATTTATTCAGGTGAGAACGCAATTCCGGCGAATAATATTAATGGATATTTGCTTGATGCAGAAAATATATTCATTGAAAAAAGAATGAAACCATTGTGTAATGTTCCTGAAATAGCATTAGGTGGGCAAGCAATTGATGGTGGATTTTTAATATTGACGGAAGAGGAAAAGGAAGAGTTTTTGGAAAAAGAACCACAGGCTTCTCCGTTTTTTAGACATTATATGATGGGAAAAGATTTTATTGATCGAAAGCCGAGATATTGTATTTGGCTTGTTGGAGCTGATCCTGGATTATTGAAAAAATGTCCGATGATATTAGAACGGGTGAATAAAGTACGTGAATTTAGACTTAGTAGTACAAGAGCGAACACAAAAAAAGCGGCTGAGAATCCAACTTTATTTGCATCAATACTTGAACATAAAAATCAATATATTGCGATTCCCAAAGTTTCTTCTCAGAATCGTAGATATATTCCAATGGATTATTTAGATGGTGAAATTATTCCGGGAGACAAATTATTCACTATGCCAAATGCATCATTTTATGAATTTGGTGTATTGATGTCGAATGTTCATATGGCATGGATGCGAGCAGTGTGTGGAAGATTAAAAAGTGATTATAGTTATTCAAACACAATAGTGTATAACAATTTCCCGTGGCCTGTAGTAACGGAGAAGAATCGGGAACAAATTGAAAAATCGGCACAGGAAATTTTGAAAGCAAGAACATTATATCCTAATAGTAATCTTGCGGCTTTATATGATCCTTTAACAATGCCAGCCGAGTTACGGCGAGCACATACTGCAAATGATAAAGCTGTTATGGCTGCGTATGGCTTTAGTACAAAAATGACGGAAGCAGATTGTGTGGGAGAGTTGATGAAATTATACCAGAAAATGCAATGATAAAAGTTTATAGAGCTGTTTTTTGCTCAAAGTAAAATATTTGAAAACATAGAATATTCCAAATCCATAAAAGCTGAATGAAAACCAATATGGGAATTTTACAGGTGGTACAAAATTTGTAAAATTTTCATATTGGTTTTTTTGTAATCTGTAAAAATTATAAATTTGGATATCAAGTAAGGTTTCGGATTTTTGATTTTTATGTATTTTTCAATTTTGGATATGGCTCCGAAATTGGCAATTTTGCGGAAGTGTATCCACACTTCCTGTCCTTGCTATTTTTTAATCACATGGTGATTTCACAGGGATATAGGGCTGTTTAGCCTATTTTTTCTCCCTGTGCTGTGACCGAAGAAATTCGAGGAACCAATTATATATTTATGCTGAATGTGAGGTACTGGGGAGCACAATCCTCAGCAAGATTTCAACATCCGGAAAATGCCGTATTGCTAAAATAGCGATATGGTATTACCGGGGTGGATCTTGCTCTAATGTGTACAGTAACCTCGGCATAAATAGAAAGAATGGGTTTGGGGAATCCCCAGCAAGATAAAAACCTGATGAAAGAACATTTGTCGGAAAGACAATATTGTTAAACACAGGTGGATCTTGCTTTAGAAAATGATTTGCCATAATGAATTAGAACATAGGAGGAAGCGTTAAAAAAGAGAGAGCCATAAGCAACTCTCTCTGTGATAAAATCAAATAGTTATAGTATCAGTGATTCGGTAAGATTACAAAAATCCTTAACAGGAATATTTTCTTTAAGTGGTAAAGCTGTCTCTAAAAAGGTTTCGTCTGCAAATCTTTCGAGTTCAGAATCAAAATATATAATTGAAGCATTTGTATTTAATTGGTATGGTGGAATTGTAACAAAATAATCATAATCTTCATAAGAAGGAGTGGCGCAAGAAACTTTGATTTTTCCGTCCAATTTCAATTTTGCAAATTCTCCATAAATGGCAGTTAAGGCTTTTTTTCTTTCTTCATCAGAAGTAATTCTATCTACATATCTAATATACCAATAATCTATAGTTCCCTCTTTTAATTCAATTAAATAATCGTATGATCTGGGTGTTCCGGATTTTATTGTCCATTCAACTTTATGCAGACTTGTCATCATGGAAAGTCCACGCATTAAGGTAGAAAAAAATTTTTCATGCACCTGAACAGTAGAGAGATCCAGAGAAAATCCATTGTCTGCAATTATCTTTTTCCGTTCCTGTATTTTCTTAGAAGAATATCCCGTTGCATCATATAATTCTTGGATAAGTTCTGGATCATCAATGGCTTTTGCAATTTTATCAATAGTGCTTTTATATGGTCTTCCAGATCGGGCACCGTTGAGCATTCGTGAAATGGTTGCATTATTTAAGCCTGTTTGTTCAGATAATTCTTTTTGTGTTTTTTTCTGTAAAATGATTTGAAGTATATTGATGAATCTTTCCTGATCGTAAACGCTGTCAGGATTTATTAGTGTGCCTGAATTTGATATAAATTCGTTCATGCAAATCTCCTCTTGACTTCTTTGACTTTGTATAAATTGACTTCTTGTATTTTATCTTATCAATTATATCTCTAAAAATCAATTTAAAACATAAAGAAATCAAAAAATGCTTTATTGATATTCTTGCAAAAGTCAAAGAAATCAAAAACGCAATTGACATTTTGACTTCTTTGTGTATAATGTAGAATTAAGAAGTCAAAGAAGTCAAACAAATCAAAACGAAAGGAAGGAGGGCTGTGGATTGAAATATAGGGTTGTTTCGGTTTTGAAAGATAATAGACCACGTTTTTTGATTATTTCTGATATTGAAGAAATTGAAATCCTTCCATCAAAGTATTTGAAGCATCTGGATCAGATTAATACTTCTCCGAATACTGTAAAATCCGCAGCCTTCGCACTTTCATATTATTACAATTATCTGCAGGAGCAAACGATAGGATTGGATGAGATTACATTGCTATCCTATTCAGAGCAGAATAAACATTTTATTGATTTCTTGTATTGGGTTAAGAGTGGAAAGCATACTGAGCATAATACACAGACGAGCAATAAGACCTGCAATATGTATCTTGGTGCAGTCTTCAGATACTACCAGTTTTTGGCACTGGAAGATGTTTTGCCAATGCTTAAAGTCTTACGAGTAAAAAAAGTATCATATTTTGACAGTATGGGAGTAAATCATCAAAATGCAGTGAATTCGTTTAAAGGTTTCTTCAAAGAAGAAGAACCTAATCTGGAAGAAATAACATCCGAAGAAATACAGGAGCTGATAAATGCCTGTACGAATGATAGAGATCGATTGCTGATAGCAATGATGGCAGAAACCGGTCTTAGATTAGGGGAAATTCTAGGAATCCATTATACCGAAGATATTGATTTTGAAAGAAGGACGGTTCGGGTAAGGTATCGTGAATCCAATACCAACTTGGCAAGAGCAAAAAATGCAGAATATAGAATGGCTTTGTTAAGTAATACAACTTTTGAGTTCTTGGTTAAGTACATTTCTGATAACCGAAAAAGTCTGATGAACTCGGAGTATCTATTTACAAAATTAACTGGAAAAAACAAAGGAGAGCCATTAGATGCGGATTCTGTGTATAGCATGTTGAAAAGGCTATCCAAAAAAACGGATATCAATTCCCATCCGCATCAGCTCCGACACTATTTTGCGGAGGAAAGAAGAAAAGAAGGATGGGATTTGAATGACATTCGTTTTGCCCTGGGGCATAAGAAAGTTGAAACTACCATTAAATACTTGGGTGAAAATAATGAACGATTGGTAGAAGCGACAGATCAATACTACTCAAATAATGAAAATTTATACCAAATTGCAGATTTTCTGTAAAAGGAAGGAGGGATTACCTTGGCAGTATTAAAAATTGTTCCGAAGTTATATCAGGAAAAAATACCTGAGAAATTAAAGGAAGAAATATCTTTAGTTACGACTGGAGAAGCAAAATACTATAACCGGTTATACAAATTTTTTCAGTATACAGATATACAGTGTACTGCAGATATTAACTATGAAACGAGAAAAATGTATATGGACTCTCTTGAAAAAGAGGATATTTCAGAAAAATATAAAGCGGAATTACTGAGCTTATTTGATCGTTTAAAAATAGAAAATATGCCGGATGTCTATTCACAAGGAAAGCCCTTCTCTGTAGAACAGGAGTTTTTTAAGCAAGACAAATTGTTTTTGCTGTATGTCCCCAATAAGAAGAAAGCACAATCTTTCCGTCAGGTGGTTGATAAGAATGATTTGTTATGGGACTTAACGAGGATACATTCATCACAGTTGGTGCGACAGACAAAAATATTGCTGTGTGAAATTCTGAATATGGATAAGGTACAAAGACATCGAAGATATTTTTTAGAACCATTAAAAGCACTTATACGGTTTTGCGATAAGTACGGAATAGATGATATTGAAGAAATGGAACAGGCAGACGAAAACAGATTTTATCTGTATTTAAACAAGGAGTCGGAAATTATAAAAAAACAGGCTTCTAAGATTGTTGAGTTTGCGAGAAGAACGTTATTTCTGACAGATTCAGAGACAAATTGGCGAGCGTGTATCTGGTATATGGATAGGTTTCAGTTTGATAAATCGAGAATCAATGCTAGTTCACCTGTTAAAAGCCTTTCATTTATTAATATTTACGAAAAAGAAAATCGTTGGTATTTACAATTATACGCAAAATATTTGGTCGGGATATCGGATCTGTCTTTATCAAATATCCGAAATACAATAAGTTTTATTTCACAATTTTTAAAATATCTGGATGGACAGAGTAAGAAAGTAACTGAACTGGAGATACAAGATATAGAGGGTTATGTGTCTGTTTTGGATAAGTCCGATATTAAGTATTCTACTTTTAACCGATATATCACACATATGCATACATTTCTACAGTTTTTGAAAATGAAAAATATTGAAGTGTTGAAGTTTTATCCGGAACGATTTTTAAAAAAAGGGTTTTCAGAACACAATGAAAGAAGTGTTCCAGAAAAAACAATTGCTCATCTGATTAAGGAGCTGCCGGCATTCCCAGAGCATTTACAGTTGATGTATTTGATTTTGTTTTGCACAGGAATTAGGAAAAGCGAGGTTTGTACAATAAAATCGGGAGCCTTTTATTCACAAGGCAATGAGAATTGGATGCGCATATATCAAAGCAAAATGCGGAGAGAAAAAGTCATTCCTGTTCCCAGTTTATTGGTTGGACTGGTGAATGATTATGAAAAAAAGTACGGAATAAAAAATGGGGAGTATTTATTCAAAAATAAAAAGGGTGGTGCATTTAATGGACAGACATTTTCAAATCAGATGATTCGGGAGTGTAAGGTTCGTGGGATTGCCTGCGGAGATTATATCTTTAGAGCACACGATTACAGACATAACCTTGCAACTTCAATGTACGGAAATGGGGTTTCTATACAAGGGGTACGAGATTATCTAGGACATTCAAGTGAGAATATGACAAAACAGTACATTGATTTCATGCCGGAACGTATTGTATCGGCTGAAGATAAATATTTCTCTAAAAATCAGTCATTTAAATTGAAAGGAGCAGAAGATGATGAAAGGTAATATTAATTTGATTTCGTATGACTGTTATCAACAAGCTACAGAAAAACAGTTGGCAGGACTGAAATGGAAGGAAAACAGGGTGTACTACATATCAGAGATTCATAATGAAAAGATGCAGGATGAGATTTATGGGTATATCGATGATAGATGTAGACGTTTGTCATTATCAACAGTAGTAAATGATATTTACAGATTTGATCTGTTGAAAGAATTTCTGAATGAGAAGTGTACAAGTTGTAGTAGCATCACTGATAAAAAATGGGAAGAACTGGAGAGAAGTTATAAAGCATTTTTATATAAAAAAGGATTGGCGCTGTATGTTAGAAGAAATAGACCGGATAGGCGGAATGTTGAGCAACAAAGTAGCGCTCAGATTTCTTTTCTGAAAATGTATTATGAGTATGTTGTGAAGTGTAAAACAGCAGATATTCCAGAAAATGAAAAAGATGTATGGGATATGAGAAAGTTGGATATTGTGCCAAGGAGTAATCCGATTCGTGGAAGATATAGATTAGATTTTCGTGAGATCAGGCAGAAAGAATTTAAAGAGATAATAAAGAAAATATTGTATAGCCACTGCCAGACAAAAGCAATGGGTAGTATAAAAGGTGAATTGCGTGGATTCCGTCGGTTTGCTAGTTTCATGTATGATCGATTCCCAGAAGTAAAGCACTTTACAGAAATTAGCAGGGATATGATAGAAGATTATCTGGTTTATATAAAAACGGATACTGGTCTTACATCAGTCAGTTACACGACAGAGCTGTCGGTTTTGGATAATCTGTTGGATGAAATAGGGCGTGAACTGGAAATAGGAAATATATGCAACCTTTTTCTGTCCAGTGATTGCAGAGCATATGACAACGCTTTACCAGAAGCGTATTCAGATGCAGAAATCAGAAGATTTAATTGTGCATTAACAAAATTAAAGCCCCAGTTAGGCAGATGTTTAATAATACATCAGATGCTCGGTACAAGAATAGAGGATACGTTGACTTTGCGAAGGGATTGCTTATCTGAGAAATCTGGACATTATTTTATAACTATTATCCAGCAGAAAACAAGGAAATATAAAAGACCAGTTAGCAATCAGCTGGCAGAATTGATTAGAAAAGCAATAGAAGTTTCAGAAAAGGAGCATCCAGATTCAGAATATATTTTTCTGCAAGATAATGGAAAATTGTATACAGATTCAATGCTGAAATATCATGTAAATATCATGATTTATGAAAATGATATCAGGGATGATAATGGAAATTATTTTGAGTTTCGTACACATCGTTTTAGACATACTTTTGGAGTAAAACTTACAGAAATGAAATTAGATGATGATAGCATTGCAAGGCTGTTGGGGCATAAGGATACACGAACCATACCACATTATCGGCGGTTAAGAAACGAAGCATTAGCGGAGGATACAAAGACTGTACGAGATGAAATGAATGAATTATTAGCACAATACAGGAGGGAAAAGGAAAATGCAGAAACACGATAAAATGGTAGCACTGGCAAAAGAAAAAAGTGCGGAAATGACGGAAACAGCAATAACAGCTATTGAAACAATGTATAGAAAAAATATAAAAATTTCAGTTGCTGAACTTACAAAACTAACAGGACTTTCCAGAGGTTTTTTCTATAATAATCCGAATGTGAAACAGGTCATGATGGAATTGAAGGAAAAACAACAGGGAATGATATTGCGAAATCCTAAAAGTGATGCTATTGCAAAAGCACAGGAAGCACGGATTAAGAGTTTAGAACAGAAATTATCCGATAGTGTTCCGAAAAACGAATATGAAAGTCTTCAGAAAAAATATGAAGAATTACAGGTGAAATATAGTCAAATGAAAAAGGGAACACTGTTGAAGATGTACGACCAATTATAGGAAGAAAAGGAGAATATTTTATGCAGAACGAAATTTATGATGAGAAAAATGGACTTACTTATATGTTATGTGGTGATTATTATTTGCCAAAATTGGCACTTACAGATATCGAACCAACTTATGGGAAATATGGGATGCTTCGTAAAAGCTATTTACAGGAACACAGAAAGGCAAAATATCAAATATTGTTGTTACAAGGAAAACTTGTCGAGCATTTGAATCAGATTGATGCAGAAGCAAGGGATAGGGAAGAACAATTAGTAAAACAGATGATGGAGAAACAAGGAATTACAGAGAAATTAAAAAGGCAGGACAACATGGAATGGACAAGGAGGATGAATGCCATTTGTCATGATGCAGAAGAGATGATTTTGACGGAAATGATATATACAAAAGGATAATGAACTGCATTGGATAGCAAGAATTTTGCAGCCCGGATAGCAAAAAAGTGGAAGTCCGGATAGCAAAAAAAAGGAAGTCCGGATGGCAAGATTCTTGCTGTCCGGAAAGACAAAAAAGTGAGGGATTAAAAATGTTGGTTAAGTACATAATAAAAGTGTTTTTATATTTAATTCTTGCAGTAATGACATTGATTCGCTGGTTATTAAAAATTCCGATGATGTTGGGAAATATTTTGCTTTACTTTTTATCAATTATATTTATTCTGACAGGTGTTTTGAGTTATGGATTTGCATTGGAATCTGCAAGAGAATGTGGGCGAATGATAATAATTGGGATGGCATTTGGTGCAATACCAGACTTTGTCCCATTTTTGGGAAAAAGTTTAGAGACATTGGTTGCCAAACTGTTAAGTATGACAAATGAATGAGAAAGTCAATATGAAAGAGGGCTGTGAAAGGCTCTCTTTTCTTTTTGCAACTGTGGAATGGCAAGATAATAACGTTATATACAGTGTATATTAAGTACAGATATTGTATTTCTGCATGATGGGAACATAGGGAGTCCATATAAAGGCACTGAACACCGGGCATGAAGGCAGTCTTGGAACAGCTCATGCAAACAGTTGCCGTGATATGCTGGCCAGACTGGAAATAATGACATTGATGGCGGAACTGGATCTGCCGCTTCAGGCGGTAAGAAGGCAGATCGCCTCTGGCGTGGATATTCTGGTGCATCTGGGACGTATGCGCGATAAATCAAGAAAACTTCTGGAAGTTTCAGAAGTATGTGCGTATGCGGATGGTGAAATCAGGATACAACCATTGTATCAATGGCAGGATGGGTGTGGTCTGGTGCCTGTGGAGCCTCTCCTGCACAGAGAAAAACTGGAACGGGCGGGGGTGAAATTATGATCAGGCAGAAAGTTGATTATGGAAAATACAGATATTCTCAGAAAGAAATTTTAAAATATATAGGAGAAAGTGCAGCATTGTGTGGTGCTGTAGATTATTTGTTCTATCAAACACCTTGGGTAATGTTACTTGTGGTTCCGGTTTCTGTGTTCTTTCTGAAGTGGAAGAAGAAACAGATGATCAGAGAAAGAAAACGGCGCCTTAATTATCAGTTTCGGGATGCATTGAATTCTATGAGTGTGGCGGTACAGGCTGGATATTCTGTGGAAAATGCAGTTTCTGCCTGTGTGCGTGATCTAGAGCAGCTATATCCGAAGAATGAAGATATTGTAGCTGAATTTCGTTATATAGAGACACAACAGAGAGTGAGTGTGCCGGTAGAAGAATTATTTCTGGATCTTGGGCAGCGCTGTAAGGTTGAGGATATTGAAAACTTTGCTTCAGTTTTGTATACAGCAAAAAGAAGCGGTGGTGATCTTGGAAATGTAATTCAGAAAGTGGCTCGAATGCTGGGCGATAAGATTGATGTAAAAAAAGAAATTGAAGCGACTCTGGCTGCGAAGAAGTCGGAACAGATGATCATGAGTCTTATGCCGGCAGGAATTATTCTTTATCTGCAGCTGGCATCACCGGGATTTCTGGATATTCTCTACGGAAATCCATTTGGAATCTGTGCAATGACAGTCTGTCTTACAGTATATGGAGCTGCTTACTGGATGGGGAAAAGAATTGTGGAAATCGAGGTGTAGTTGATGTGGCTCCATATTGTCATTTTTGTTATATTATTGCTTTTGACCGTATGCAGTACTTTAGGTTGGATCCATGTAGAAAACATTGGTACGGTAAAAGGCAGAAAGATGTTTCTTGTGGTTGCTCTGGCAGGAAATATAACAGGAGGACTGCTGACTTGGACAAAAGGTGGCGGACAGGTATTTGAAGACGGTTATGAGTTGAAAAAGGAGGAAAATGCTTATGAAGAAAAATTTATGGTATCCGTGGAAGGAGAAGAAACAGGCAGTGTCTATGTACAGATCCCGGAAAAAGAACTGGAAAAGGAAGATACCGGGCAGCCGGAAGTGTTGACGAAAGAGGAAGACGAAGAACAGAAGCTTTTGGAATTTGTAGCAAATTATAACAGCGAACTGGAAGACTCTGAGTATTATTATCTTCCATCTGACTGGGAAGGAAGAAAACTGGAGTGGAAAATACCTTATGATACTACCGGAAACATGTTGGCAGCAATTTTCCTTGCAGCAGCATTTGTCATGATTGTTATAATTGCGCGAGAAGAGCAGAAAGCCAGAACGAAAAGATATGAAGAACTGATGATGGACTATCCGGGACTGATTATGAAGTTTACCTTGTTGGTGCAGGCTGGAATGACTGTTCGAAATACGTTTAGGAAGATGGCTTCGGATTATAAAAACAAAAATGAAAAACGTATTGCATATGAAGAGCTTGTTACTGCCTGCCATGAAATGGAGAGTGGAATTTCAGAAATGGAAGCCTATCGCCGCTTTGGTGAAAGGTGCGGACATGTAAAGTATAAAACATTTGCAACATTATTGATCCAGAATCTTCAGAAGGGCAGCCGTCATATGGGAGAAATGCTGGAAAAAGAATCTGTGGAAGCCTGGGATGACAGGAAAAGAAAAGCAAAAGTTCAAGGAGAAGCGGCAACTACCAAATTGTTATTTCCAATGATACTGATGCTGGGCGTTGTAATGGCTATTGTTATGCTGCCGGCCTGTCTGTCCTTTTATGGATAAATCCAATCCGGAGGCCGATTTTCATATTTAAAAAGAAAAGTGCCAAAGGAAATTTTTCAGGCTGAGGGAGGTGAGAAATATGAGCGAACTGCGCAGACTGATGAGAGAATTTTTGTGGGAAGAAGATGCTGTAGGCGTTGTGGAAATTATTCTGATCCTTGTAGTTCTTATTGCACTGGTCATGATTTTTAAAGACCAGTTGACCAGTCTTGTGAAGAATATTCTGTCAAAGATCACAAAGCAAAGTAATTCTATTTAAATGATTTCCAACTAACAAAATGATTTGAAAAGGAGAGGTGCGCCATGGTAAAAAGAGGAAGTATTACTGTTTTTCTGGCCTTAACCCTTGGACTTATTCTGTCCCTGCTGAGCTCAGGACTCGAGTCAGCAAGAATGGCTGCGGCCAGAACTCAGATTTTGAATGGGATGGATATTGGACTGTATTCTTTATTTGGACAATATGACAAGTCCCTTTTAAAGGGTTTTGACTTGTTCGCTGTTGACGGAGCCTGTGGGGGAAAGGAAATGAATCTGGCCTCTATATATGATAATCTGGAATCTTATATGAAGCCTGTGATGAAGCAAAATAGTCAGAAATTGTCAGTACAGCAGGGTGGCATTTCCGGTTATCTTCTGATGACAGATTCAGAAGGTGAAGTCTTTTATCAGCAGGCAGTCCAATACATGAAAGAAACTCTTGGAAGCCATGGGGCAAAGCTCCTTTTAAACAAAATTCAAGATATGCAGAAAAAGACAATTGAAGCGGAGCGACAAGGCAATGAGATAGAAAGTAAAGGAACCATTGAAAATTATGAAAGTGAAATGGATACTGCACAACAAAAAAGTCAGGCTTTGCTGGAAGAAAAAAAGAAACAGGAACAGCAGAATGGGCAGGATGGGTTTACAGATGGGAAAATGCTTCCGTCTGTGACAGAAAAGAATCCTCCTGCAAAAGTTGAAAATCCTATTCCAGTAATTCGAAAAGTACGAAAAATGGGACTTCTGGATCTGGTTCTCCCTTTTGGAAAAGAAGTTTCTGACAAAAAGGTAAAAACTAAAGAATTGGTTTCAGGAAGAAAACTTGAAACAGGATTGGCAATGGAGGATTCCGTAAAAGCAGATGGAAGTATGCTCTCCCAGGTTTTGTATCAGCAATATCTCATGGAAAAACTGGGAAACTATATAGAACCAGGAAAGAGCGGCTTGCGCTATCAGATTGAGTACATTATTGGAAAGAAAAACAGTGATGAGGCAAATTTGAAAGATGTAGCGAAAAAACTTTTGATGGTTCGGGAAGGACTTAATGTTGCATATCTGGTTTCAGATGCGCTTATGATGGGACAGATTCATGCCATGGCAGCGGCAATTGCAGCCGCATTTCTTATTCCACCGGCAGTTGTGGTGATTGAAGGTGCGCTGATCCTATGCTGGGCTTTTGCTGAAAGCATTCTGGATGTAAGAGAGCTATTTGCCGGCGGAAAAGTGCCTTTAACTAAGAATGCCTCTAACTGGCAGCTGTCGCTGCAGGGGCTGCCGGCATTGGTAGATAAGTTGGATACGGACAGGCAAAACGATGTAAACGGGTTATCCTATGAGGATTATTTGCAGATATTTTTATTGACAACTTCAAAGGCGCAAAAAGTTAAAGGGGGTATGGATATGATTGAAAGTTCGTTTCGGGAGATGGAAGACTGGAATGAATTTTGTCTGGATCATTGCATTACTGCACTGGAGGCTTCTGTGGATGTAAAGGCAAATAAAAGAAAAGTGTTTACCGTAACGCGGGAATATCACTATATTTAGCTGGAAAATAGATTGTCTTTTGCCATATTACTATATAAGAAAGGCGCAGAAGGATGCTTTCCCGGAAAGGAGATGGAAAATTGATTAAAAGAAAAAAGAGAAAAGATATACAGGCTCTAAGGAGCAGAACAAGAAGGAAGAGTTCTCTGGGAATCCGGTCTGTCAGAAAGTCCCCGCTTTCTGTCAGAAATCTTTTCGGAAAAGTGTCTTTGTGCGCCTTTGGAAAAGAAATAAAAGAGCAGGTAAAAAAAGCCAGTCTTACGATAGAAGCGGCCTTTGCCCTTCCACTCTTTTTCTTTGGAATGGTGACAATGATACATTTTATGGATGTATACAGAATTCAGACGGAACACTTGAGCAAACTGTGTCAGAGTGCAAAGGAAGCCGGAATGTATGCGTATGTGGTGGGAGGCGACGGAGTAGAAGAAATTACGCTTCCTGATGTTTACAAATACAAGCCAATTGGCGGATTGATACCGCTTCCGGTTAAATGGCAGTATAACAAGGTGAGGGTTCATGCCTGGACTGGCGTGGACAGAGGAAATGGGAATAGTGAAGAGAATGAAAAACCGGAAAATATGGTGTATGTAACGGTTTCAGGTTCGGTGTATCACAAAAAGCTGAATTGCAGTCACCTCAATCTGTCGGTTACTAAAGTGTCGGGTGGAAGTGTTTCTTCCAGACGAAATGAAAATGGAGAGAAATATCATGCATGTGAAAGCTGCAGTAGAGGGCAAGCTCCAGGAAGTACAGTTTATATCACAAAATCTGGAAACCGTTATCATAATGACAAAAATTGCAGCGGCTTGAAAAGGTCCGTACGTCTGGTAAAAGAGTCGGAAGCTGGTAATCTGCATGCATGTAAACGATGTGGTTAATAAGAAGAAATGGAAGGGGAATAAAATAATGGAACGAATTTGCATTCTTGCATTTCTTGGAATTAACAGTTGGAAAGATATACGTACAAGAGAAGTTTCACTTTTGTCAATTGTTGTATTTGGAATTGTGGGAATGATAAGAGCCTGCTTTCTTGGAACTGTGAGTGTGGATTTGGTATGGAATGTCTGTATGGGGGCCGCTGTGATCATGCTCAGTATTATCTCGAAAGGCGCTGTTGGGATGGGAGATGGTCTTTTATTTCTGTCGCTTGGAACAGTACTGTCTTTTGAGGAACTTTTGTCAGCATTTTTATTGGGACTTTTTTGCTGCTGTTTTTGGGGAATTGTGGTGTTATTTCTGTCAGGAAAAGGGAAAAAGACTGAGATGCCTTTCGTTCCATTTCTTATGTTGGGATATATTGGAGGTTTGATTTATTGAAAAAGAGAATGAAAAGGGGAAGCATGACAATAGAAGCAGCACTTTTAATGCCGCTGCTTTTGTTGGTTGTGACGATAACTTTGTATTTGTTTTTTTACGTACATAATAAGGTCTGGCTCACAGCCGCGGCTTACGAAGCAGCTCTTGACGGCAGTCTGGAAACGGCACGGCCAGAAGGGAAAAGCCGTGATAAAGCATTAAAAAAAGGAAAAGAACTTGGAAACTCTGGATTTTATGAAAGCAAAAACCTGAAACTTCAGGTCAGCGAAGGAAAAAAAGTGCAGGTAACGTATGATCTTGATATGTTTTCCTTATATGGAGGATTTAACAGTCATTTGCAGGTAAAGGGAAGTGTAAAAGTAATAAAACCGGTAACCTGGATCCGAAAAGTAAAGGGACTTTCTGAGGTGTCAAATAAGCTGAAGGGGTAAAAAATGAAATCAGAATATAAAAGAGATATAAATGGAAATTATCTTGTGCTGTATGAAAATGAAGAACCAGATACTTCTTCTTATCAGATGAGAATGCTGGTTGGCAATTCGATTCCATCTATTCTTAAATGCAGAGTGCAGGGAGTTGATGGACAGTTTATGGTGTGTTATGACATTACCTCCAAACAGTCTTTGCTTTCTCTTTATGAAGAAAAGAAAATGGGTTACGAAGATCTTCAGATGATCCTGGGTGGATTTGTGCAGGTGATGGAAGATATGTCAGAATATTTGCTGAATCCATGCAGGTTAGTATTGAAGCCAGAGTATATGTATGTAGATGTGGAAAAGAGACAGATCTATTTTTGTTATCTTCCTGGATATGATGAAGATGTGAGACAGAAATTTCAGGAACTGACAGAGTATATTCTTCCGATTCTGGATCATGAAGACTCAAAGGCTGTAATGCTTGGGTATGGAATATACAGAAGAGCTTTGGAAGACAGTTTTCATTTGGAATATATAAAAAAGGAACTTTATCAGGATAGAGAGGAAATAGAAAAAACAGTTGGTTCCTCAATTTTGCAGGAATCAGGCACTATGACAGAGAAAAGGTGTAATTCAGATGGCAGTGAGAAAATTGATCTGTTTGAAAATTATGGGGAGTCAAAAGAGGAAAAGCCTCAGGAAGAACATCTGGAAGAGTTGCTTTGGGAGGAAGAATTATCTGAAAAAAAGAAAAAAGATGTTGGGGGTACGTCTAAAGGATTTTTGATTTGGTGTGTAGCAGCTGGATTTTTTGCACTGGTGGTTGTGGCCGCAGAAACACTGGGGTATCTGCCGAGGGTATCTATGCAGGTTATTCTGGGAGTGGCAGCTGGGATTATGGTAATTGGAATGTTGTGTACCTGGGGTGTGTCCGTTATAAAGAATAAGAATTGCATCAGACATGAGAAAAAGGGACATCTGGAAATACAGAATAAAAGAGAAAATAAAAAAGTGAGTGAAGACTCAGGAAAAGATAAGGTGAACTTTAAAGATAGCATTGAAAGAAACACGACTTCAATGCAAAATACAGCAGAAGTATTGCACCAAAAAGAAAAAATATCAATATCACAAAAAAATTGCGGCGAAACAGTGGTGTTATCTGCGAATATTGTTACTGGACCGGCAACTCTTGTAAGCCGTGAACCTGGTGAACTTGCTACGATTTATCTTCAGAATGAACTTACGGTAATTGGAAAAATGGAGAATGCAGCGGATGCGGTGATCGAACTTCCTACAGTAAGCCGGATACACGCGAAGATACGGAAACGGGAGGGAGAATATTATCTTACGGATTTGAATTCACGCAATGGAACATCTGTAAATGGCAAAATTTTAAAAGGGGATGAGGAATATTGCCTTCAGGATCAGGATCAGATAGACTTTGCGCAGGCCAGGTATGTGTTTCTGAAATAAAATAACAGATTTTAAAAATTTACCGGGTTTGATCTGTTGAGGTATCAGAGAAATTGTGCTATACTTATTCTATTATCAGAAAGTAACGAAAACAGTGTTGAAAGTAGACTGAAAATATCGAGGTGATGGCGTGGAAGAAATAAAAAAAGAACCAATAACGGTTCTTTTTATACTTCTGAATATATTGATATTTCTTGTTGTTGATTTTACCGGCGGATCAGAAAATACTGCTCACATGATTGAGTGTGGAGCCGCCTATCCACCGCTGATTCTTGAAAATGGAGAGATATACAGGTTATTTACCTGTATGTTTCTGCATTTTGGAATTTATCATATTGCCAATAATATGCTTGTCCTTTTTGTACTGGGACAGCGCCTGGAACCGGTTGTAGGGAAGATTAAATTTATTTTAATTTACCTTCTTGGCGGTCTTGGTGGAAATATTTTTTCTTTTATTATGGAAATGAAATCAGCGGATTATGCAGTGTCAGCTGGTGCCTCTGGTGCCGTTTTTGCAGTAATGGGAGCAATGCTCTATGTAGTTATTCGAAATCATGGAAGAATTCAGGATATTTCCGTACGACAGATGATGATCATGGCCGGATTCTCATTGTATTTCGGTTTTACAAGTACTGGTGTAGATAATGCAGCCCATGTTGGCGGCATGGTTTGTGGATTTATCCTGGCGGCAGTTCTTTATCATCCGGGAAATTTTTCTGGCAGAACAATGTGGAAGGATGTTTCCCCATCGGATTCAATTTCTGCATAAATGTTTCCGCTGTGAGCCTGGATGATCTCTCTGGTGATTGCCAGCCCCAGTCCGGTTCCACCCTCTTTGAATGTTACAAATGGAGTAAAAATTTCATTCAGCTGTGATTCCGGTATGCCGCATCCATTGTCAGTTATGACAATATGTACCCTTTGGTCACTGGAAAAAGCACATAATTTTACTTTTCCATCAGCACTGGAAATTGCTTCTGCTGCATTTCTGAGCAGATTCAGTAAAGCCTGCTTTAATTTAACGGGATCAATAAAGAGGGCAGGCAGTGAGGGCGAAATATCAGTTTTTAAGGTAATGCCCAGGTACTGGTAAGTGGGCTGGATACTGGAAATAATTTCCTTAAGATAGGCAGTAAAAGCAGTTCTTTTCCGTTCAAGTTTATGGGCATTATTGTAATCCGAAAGATTATTTAACAATTCTTTGGTATACTCCAGATTAGCTGTAATATCATTCCAGTAATCAAATGAGACAACTTCAGGATGTGTGTCTTCAATCATCTGAATCTCACTGTTAATAAGTGCTATGGGATTGCGTATCTCATGGGAAAATCGTGATAGTATCAGATGAAATTCATCCTGTTTTTTGTTTAAGATTAAATTATTTTTCATAAGCTCACCTCAAGTGAAGTGTATCATTGAAGTGGACAAATGACAAATAAAATCGTACTTAAAAAATCGAGATTATTCGACAGAAATAAAAAATACTGTTCCAAAAATTTTTTAAAAAATTTTGGAAAAAAATGTGATTTTCGCTATTATCAGACGTATAATTTATATATTCTATTTGGGAGGATAAGACTATGAGTGATTGTATTTTTTGCAAAATTGCAAACGGAGAGATTCCATCAGCAACATTGTATGAAGATGAAGACTTCAGAGTAATTCTGGATCTGGGTCCTGCAAGTAAAGGACATGCCTTGATCTTGCCGAAAGCGCATGCGGCTAATATCTATGAGATATCAGATGATATGGCTGCGAAAGCAATGATTCTGGCAAAGAAAATGGCCACAAAAATGACCGAGGCGTTAAAGTGCGATGGTTTTAACATTGTACAAAATAATGGCGAACCGGCAGGACAGACTGTTTTTCATTTTCATATGCATCTGATTCCGAGATATGAAGGAGATCAGGTGGGAATTACCTGGAAACCTGGAACTTTAACAGACGAGGTGAAAAATGAAATCCTGGAGAAATTGAAAAGCTGCTAGAAAACGGGGTACACAAGATGAATAGCGAAGAATTTAACACATTTTACAGACGGTATTATAAAGTCTCTGTTAAAATCGCAAATGGAATTGTACAAAGCCGTTTTACAGCCGAGGATGTTACACAGGAGGTATTTTCATACTTTTACGAAATAAAAGAGAGACTGGATGCTTCCAGCGAAGAAAAGCTTCACGCATTGGTGGTATGGAAAACAACCAATAAAGGAAGGGACTACCTGAGAAAATCATATGTAAAGCGGGAAGTAATGTTTGACAATGATGTGGCTGAATTGCAGTATCGTACTACAGAAAGCGCAGAAGCGGCATTACTGGGGCTGGAAAAACAGAAATATTTATCAATGGCATTTGAAGGCCTGCGACGGAAAAATTTAATTAACTATATGATTTTTATGCGAGTTGTAATGGAAGGTGTATCTACTGAAGAAGTAGCGCGCGAATTTGGCTATACAAGAAATAATGTAAATAACAGAGTACTTAGAGCCAGAAAATGGCTTTTAGCAGAAATTTTAAGACTGGAAAAAGAGTAAAATTAAAAAGCATACCTCTGTTAAATAACAGAGGTATGCAGTGTAAAATCAGGAATGAATACATTCTTCAATGAGATTCACAATATGCTGAATAGAATTTAAGTTTTTGCCTGCAGACATAGCCGCAATATATTTATTACGTTCCTGATAGAGTTTGCGGATTGCCTCTAAGAGAGACGCTTCTGTAATCTCTTCCTCCTCCAGTACCATACTGTAACCCTGGCGCTCGAAGGAGCGGGCATTGAGAATCTGATCACCGCGGCTTGCCTTTGCGGACAATGGAATTAAGAGATTTGGCTTTGAAAGTGCGGCAAGTTCACAGATAGCATTAGCTCCTGCACGGGAGATTACTACATCTGCCAATGCAAACATGTCAGGAAGCTGTTCCTGAACATATTCATATTGGACATAACCTGTCAGCTGGATACTTTCATCCGTTTTTCCCTTGCCGCAAATATGAATAACCTGGAATTCTTTCAGCAGTTCAGGAAGAATTTTTCGTACATTTTCGTTTACAGAAGCAGCACCCAGACTGCCGCCAATTACCAAAAGAACTGGTTTATCTGAAGTAAAACCACAATATGCGCGAGCGTGTTCTTTATTACCATGGAGAAGCTCCTGACGAATAGGAGTACCTGTAAGAACTGCCTTATCTTTTGGAAGATTATTTACAGTTTCTGGAAAGTTACAGCAGACTTTTGTGGCGGAAGAAAGGCAAAGCTTATTAGCAAGTCCCGGAGTCATATCAGATTCATGAATGATTGCCGGAATGTGGCGTTTGCCTGCGGCAATTACCACTGGTACTGTTACGAAGCCACCTTTGGAAAATACTACATCAGGCTTTAATTTTTTCATAAGACTTTTAGCCTGAAAATAGCCTTTTATAACGCGAAATGGATCTGAAAAGTTTTTCAAATCAAAATATCGTCTTAATTTACCGGAAGCAATTCCATAGTAAGGAATACCAAGCTCCTCAATAAGCTGTTTTTCAATACCATTGTAGGAGCCGATGTAAGAAATTTTATAACTTTTTTCCTGTAAAGCGGGAATCAGAGCAATATTCGGGGTAACATGTCCGGCAGTACCACCGCCGGTAAGGATAATATGCTTCATAGGATCCTCCTGAATAAGTGTTTAATAGTTACAGTTCACTTTGTGAATAGCGACCTATTTAATAAATATGAACCCCTAAAAGGGAATTGTCAAGAAAAGAAAAAAATCTGGGAGAAAAAAATGAACAAAAAAAAGATAGGAGAGAAAACCGACAGTCTGTTAGAAGCTGAAATGATCAAAGAAGCAAAAATGATAGAAGAAAGTCTTCTTGGAAATGCTGCAAATGATTTTGAGATTTCGGATGAGGAACTGGATGAGGCGTATCAGCAGTTTTTAAAGAAAATGAAAGCAGAAGGCAAACTGGATGAAGATAAAATAAATGAGGCCAATTCTGCAAAAGCTATGAATAATGATACAAAGACTGCTGAAATAGTGAAGTTTCCAGGATTCCGGAACGAGGCGTCCAAAGAGGAAAATTTAAAAGATGCTCAATCAACAGAAAGTTCAGCTGAGGAAATTGATTTTATTGCAGGATTTTCTGATAAGCTACGTCAGTTTGAAAAAGAAGAAAATAAACCCTGGTACAAATATGGAAAGGCAGCAGGGATTGCAGTTCTTGCTGCAATCGGTATTCTTGCCGGAAGTATGGCAAGCCAGGCTGATTCAGCGAAATTTGTCAGCTCTGTTCAGCATATTATAAATAGTGAAGATGTTATGCCATAAAAACAGAAAAATATATGTAATATAAGTAAGAGTTCGGGTAAAAGGGGGAATCTGTATGAAGATCACTTTTATTGGAGCAACACATGAAGTTACCGGGAGCTGCTATTATCTGGAAGCAGCAGGAAAAAAGTTTCTTGTAGACTGTGGAATGGAACAGGGACCTGATTATTATGAAAATAAAGATATTCCTGTGCCTCCGGGAGAATTAGATTTTGTGCTTTTAACACATGCACACATGGATCATTCCGGAAATCTTCCTGCTATTTACGCAAAAGGCTTTAAAGGACCTGTATATGCCACAGAGGCAACCTGTAATCTTTGCGATATTATGCTCCGTGACAGTGCCCATATCCAGATGTTTGAGGCAGAATGGCGTAACCGCAAGGCAAAACGTCAGGGGAAGCCTGAATTTGTTCCAGCTTATACCATGGAGGATGCATTAGGGGTTATTCGTAATTTTGTAGGCTGTCCATATGAGACTGGAATAATTCTTGGCGAGGGGCTGAGAGTAAAGTTTATTGATGCAGGTCACCTTCTTGGATCAAGCAGTATTGAGGTGAATATCTGTGAAGCTGGAGTTGAAAAAACAATTGTATTTTCGGGAGATATAGGAAACAAAAATCAGCCGCTTATAAAAGACCCTGCCTATTTTAGAAAAGCAGACTACGTGGTAATGGAATCTACATACGGAGACCGGAGCCACGGAGAGAGACCAGATTATGTGCGCCTTCTGGCAGATGTCATTCAGGAGACCTTTGACCGGGGCGGTAATGTGGTAATTCCCTCTTTTGCAGTGGGAAGAACGCAGGAGATGCTGTATTTTATCAGACAGATAAAAGCAGAAGGCCTTATTCACGGGCATGATAATTTTAAAGTGTTTGTAGATAGCCCTCTTGCAAATGAAGCAACAAATATTTTCGGTATTCATAAATATGATTGTTTTGATGACGAGGCTCTGGAACTTATTCGAAAAGGAATCAATCCTCTTAGCTTTCCTGGTTTGAAGATATCCGTAACAAGTGAAGACTCAAAAGCAATCAATTTCGATGATGACTGTAAGGTGATTATTTCTGCCAGTGGAATGTGTGATGCAGGAAGAATTAAACATCACCTGAAACATAATCTGTGGCGGGAGGACAGCACCATTCTTTTTGTGGGCTATCAGGCTGTTGGAACTCCGGGACGCGCCCTTTTGGAAGGAACTCAGGAAATAAAACTCTTTGGTGAACCGGTGCACGTTGCAGCAAAAATCTGCCGTATGCCGGGAATCAGTGGCCATGCAGATGTAAATGGTCTGGTTGACTGGATAAAAGCATTTGAAGTAAAGCCTCAGAAAGTGTTTGTTACTCATGGCGAGGATACTGTGACAGAACTGTTTGCTGCAAGACTGCGTGATGAGATGAACTATGATGCATATGCGCCATTCAGTGGAACAGAATTTGATCTGGCTGAAGGCGAATTTCTGTACGAGGCAGAGGGCGTTAAGATACAGAAGCCTGCTGCGTTACAAAAAGCATCTAAGGCTGCAAAGGTATACGAAAAGTTGCTTGCGCTTGGATACAGACTGCTTTCCGTCATACGCAAAAACGAGGGCTGTGCAAACAAAGATCTGGAGAAGTTTTCAAGGGATGTCCAATCTTTATGTGATAAATGGGACAGAACTGATGGGTAAGTGTTACAGTCTGAAAAGAAATCCCCGGGACAAAAATCCCGGGGAAGTAATTATGAAATCGCTTCTTTTAAAGCAGTGGCAAGCTGGTCTGGGCATGAAGTAGGTCTGCGTCCACACTGGATTCCCTCCAGGCGTGCAATTACTTCTTTCGCCGGCATACCTTCTACAAGTTTGGCAACTCCCTGTGTATTTCCAGAACATCCACCAATAAATTTCACATTGTGAACTTTCTGTTCATCATCAATATCATATTGAATTGCCATAGAACAAACACCTTTTGTTTTATATTCCATTGTTTTTTCCTCCAATCGTTATGTAAAATCAGGAGCTCAGGAACGCTGGTCAGGTTATGAACAGCAATAGCTTTGCACCTTCTCTCATTATAGCAGAAGATATTATAAGTTTCCATGCCAAATTTAAGTTGGATATAGCAAGAAGTTTTGGTATAATGTCAGATGAAGAAGCAGTTAACTTTCAAAAACAGAGGAGAATGCTAAATGAAAACAATTGGTATTATTGGCGCAATGGAAGTTGAAGTTGCGATTTTAAAAGAAAAAATGGAAGATGTACGAATTATAAAAAAAGCTTCCATGGATTTTTATGAGGGAATACTTGCTGGGAAAAAGGTTGTTGTAGTGCGTTCCGGAATTGGCAA
Source organism: Ruminococcus sp. 1001136sp1_2201st1_G3_2201SCRN_220225 (assembly GCF_040924365.1). Taxonomy (NCBI): domain Bacteria; kingdom Bacillati; phylum Bacillota; class Clostridia; order Eubacteriales; family Oscillospiraceae; genus Ruminococcus; species Ruminococcus sp. 1001136sp1_2201st1_G3_2201SCRN_220225. The sequence goes on from NZ_JBCOME010000022.1 coordinate 31,366, forward strand.
GGTAAATGCTGGTATCTGTGCTCAGATTCTGGCAGATGTATTTTCAGTAGATGCGATCATTAATACAGGAATTGCAGGAAGCTTAAATAAAAATATTAATATCGGTGATATTGTTCTTTCCACAGATGTTGTACAGCATGATATGGATGCTACCGGATTTGGATACCGCAAGGGACAGATTCCGCAAATGCCTGTATTTTTCTTTAATGCAGATGATAATCTCCGCAGACTTGCTGCAGAAGTATGTAAGGAAGTAAATCCGGATATTCAGGTATTTGAAGGAAGAATTGCTTCTGGAGACCAGTTTGTCTGCGATCAGGATGTTAAGAATCGAATTGTATCAGAGTTTTCAGCATATGCGACTGAAATGGAAGGTGCAGCCATTGGACAGGCAGCATACTTAAATGAAATTCCGTTTCTGGTTGTCCGTGCTATTTCTGATAAGGCTGATGGAAGTGCGCAGATGGATTACAGCGAATTTGAGAAAGCAGCTGTTGACCATAGTGTGAGGCTTACTTTAAATATGCTGGCGCGTATTTGAAAAATCATTCCCGCAATCTGCACGCCCCACTTTGCGGTATATTTTTCCCGAATTCAGTTGCCGTAGCCCGCTACGGCGCCATCATCCGGGCAAAATCTTCCACAAATTGTGACGTACATCTTGCAGAAAGCCTTTTTCAAACACGCTTTGGCGCGTATTTGAAAAATGGTGCAATTGACCGAAAAACGGAAGCTTGCATATAATGAGAGTGAAATGGAAAAGGAATCGAAATTGCTGATATGATATATAAAGATTTTTATCCATTTTACACAAGCTATGCAAATCCCTTGCTCTACCGGGGAGAAAAGGAACAAGAAGAGGAATTTTTTCTGATGAAATCCTACTATCCGGACACTGCCAGAAAGATACAGGAAAAAGTGGAAGAAGAATGTGATCTTCAGGATTATGAAGGCAGCCGGCTTTACGATGAATATCCTGACAGGTTTATGTTGTATCACCTTGGAAGGAAGATCGTGGATGAAGTAAAATCAGAGGCTGATATGGAAGCAATGTCTGATGGACTTCTTGGTGATCTGGTAGAAGTGCTTCTTTTTCATGAAATATCACGAAGAAGATGCCGACGAAGAAGATGCAGGGGAGATTTTTACAGATAAGACGCATCAAAATGACAATTAGAGGTTGCTGTGAGCGGAGTGAACAGTAACGATTACAGAATATAAAAGAAAATAATTATAATAAAAATGAAAACAATAGATGAATATTTAGAGGAACAGATAAATGAACAGCTGTGTCAAGCTATCCTAAGCGGCAGCAGAGGGGACGGACCATCCAAAGTAAAAATACGCCCGGTAGAAATCCGGGGGAAGGTGGTTTATCAGGCTTCTGAAACTGTAGGGACGAAGGTGCTCCATAAAAATTATTCCAGAGAGGAACTGATTTCATATTTAAAAGCGGGGCTGCAGCATGATTTTTCTCAGCTTCAGGCAAGTGGGATGGCGCTGGATGGAACTATTCTGGTAAGCAAAAAAGGAAAGATGACCATAAAGACCAGACGTCATCCCGAAAATGGAAAAGGTCTGGCTTTCGGAAAGGACAAGACCTTCAGCAAGGGCACGCAGATATTGGCCCACAATCGTGTAAAGCAGTACATACTTAAGGAAAATATTCCAGTCCCCTTTCTTGTTGATCTTGGTGTTATGAATAAGGAAGGCAGGATTATTACCCAAAAATACGATAAGTTCCGACAGATCAATCGATTTCTGGAATTTATTCAGGACATTCTTCCAAGACTGGATCAACAGCGGGAAGTGACCATTCTTGATTTTGGATGCGGAAAGTCCTATCTTACATTTGCCATGTATTACTATCTGAGAGAACTGAAAGGTTATGATGTAAATATTATTGGTCTGGATCTGAAAACAGATGTAATAGAAAAATGTAATCATCTTGCAGTAAAGTATGGATATGAAAAACTGCATTTTTATCAGGGAGATATTGCTGATTATGAAGGTGTTTCTTCTGTTGATATGGTAGTAACCTTGCATGCCTGTGACACAGCTACAGATTATGCTCTTGCGAAGGCTGTGGAATGGGGAGCGAAAGTTATTTTGTCTGTACCCTGCTGTCAGCATGAGGTAAATAGACAGATAAAAAATGAAGTGTTGGAGCCTGTACTGAAATATGGCATTCTTAAGGAGAGAATGGCTGCTTTGATGACAGATGGAATTCGAGCCAATCTGCTGGAAAGTATGGGGTACGAAACTCAGATTCTGGAATTTATTGATATGGAGCATACACCCAAGAATTTGCTGATCCGTGCTGTAAAGACAGGCAAACCAAAAGATATGAAGAGTACAGTGCAGCTTATGAAGGAACTGCATATAAATCCTACACTGGAAAGACTTCTGTACCGTGAAGGGGAGGTACAATCAGAGAGTTAAGAGGAGAAAGAATGATTAAATTTTTACGCAGAGCAGTGATTCTCCTGTTTGTTTTTGTTCTCGGCGTGGCAGGAAGTTCGTTCCTGCTGAATAGTGAGACTACGGATGACCGCTCTGATATGAATGATCCGGTTTTTCCGGAGGTAATGGTTGATTTTGATGGAAATTATGCAAACAGGATGTATGGTTATGCACAGCCTATGCAGTCTGATTTTACCAGGGACAGTGTGACGCCTATTGATACATCCAAGGAACTGTCCTTTGTTATAAATGCCTATGATACAAAGGTGAAAAGCCTTTCCTATGAGATACGTACCTCTGATGGCAGTAAGGTACTGGAAAATCGTAAGATTAAAAGTTTGGATAAACAGGACAGCTATCTGACAACAACGATTAAGCTGAGCAGTGATCTTCTGATGAACCAGGAGTATTCTTTGCAATTATCTCTTGAGACAAATAAGGGAACAGCTTATTACTATACAAGAGTAGTTTCCAGATCCAATGTGAATGCTGCTCAGTACGTGAAGTTTGTTGCGAGCTTTTATGAAAAATGTCTGGATAAAGCGTCCGCCGAGGATCTGACTGCTTACCTGGAATCAGACACATCCAGTACATCTACCAACTATACAGACATTAATATCAATTCTACATTTGCCCAGATCAGCTGGGGCAATCTGAACCCTCAGATTTACAGAAAGGGAATTCCTGTAGTGAAGGATATTAATGAAACCACAGCCAGTCTTTCTGTTGAATATCAGATTGCGGCACTGGATGAAGATGGAAACCAGGAAATCTATGATGTGACAGAATTTTACCGGATGCGTTATACTGAAACCAGAATCATGCTTCTGGATTTTAAACGAAGCGCATCACAGGTGTTTGAGGAAAGCTCCATCAGCATTTCCGACAAGGGGCTTTTGCTTGGTGTCAGAGACAAAAATGTAGAATACATGATGAATGAAAAAGCAGGAGTGCTTGCGTTTGTTCAGGAAGGAGATTTATGGTCTTATTCTCCTGATGATGGAAAATTTTCCAGAATTTTCAGTTTCCGCAAAGAAACGGATGGAGATTTCAGGGATTCCAGATACCAGCATAATATAAAGATCATCCGTGTGGAAGATAACGGAGATGTGGACTTTGTTCTTTATGGATATATGAACAGAGGCGTTCGGGAAGGATACTGTGGCGTTTGTGTATATCATTACAGCAATGATCAGAATGTGGTGGAAGAAAAAGTATTTATTCCGTCTACAGAATCCTACGAATTCCTGAAAGAAGATCTTGGAACATTATCCTATGTCAGTACAGAAAATGCTCTTTACCTTTTATTTGCAAATAAGCTTTATAAGATAAACATTTCAGATGGTACCAGTGAGGTTCTTGAGGAAGGAATTAAAAAAGATGACTTTGCTGTTTCGGATACAGGTGCACATGCTGCATGGATCATTCAGGAAGGTGAAAGCGCCGGAAATATAAAAGAAATAGATTTTGAAACATTAGAAACCAGGAGTCTTGCACCATCTTCAGGACAGTCTTTAGTGCTGAATGGATTTATGAATGAAGATCTTGTTTATGGAATCGTAGTTGATGGAGATGTGATCGCAGACGATAATGGTCATGAGACTACGGGGATTCATACGGTCCGTATTGAAGGATTTGATGGAACTTTGAAAAAAGAATATCATCAGGATGGATTGTATGTAACTGATATTACCATGGGAAACACTATGATGGAATTTCAGTTGTCCAAGAAGACAAAAAAAGGATACAAAGCAGTAAGCAAGGATAATATTCTGAATAATTCCAAAGCCTCGACCAATACTGTATCCGTGGAACTTGTGACAAATTCCAGAACCGGAACTCAGATACGACTGGCTCTCACTGAAACGCCTGAAATTCAGGAACCGTTAGTCGTTTATGCAAAAATGAAAAATATAGGTGATGACCGTATTATTCTGGATACGCAGATTCCTGAGGAAGATATTTACTATGTTTATGCAAAAGGAGGATTGGACAGTACATTCACAGATCCTGCACTTGCGCTTCAAAGAGCAGATGATCAGACTGGTGTTGTGCTGAATCGTGCTCAGCAGTATGTATGGGAGCGTGGAAATAAGAAGACAAAGCTGACTCTTAATCTGGAGGATGTGCCGGAAGCAATGAAGAGTGCATCCCTGGATGTTACAGCACTGCAGGAGGCTCTTGGGGATGAGGGTACTATCATTGATTTGTCTGGTTGTACATTAGACAGTGTCTTATATGAGGTCAGCGCCCAGCGTCCGGTAATTGCCAAGACCGGGGATAATACCAGTGTTGTGATCATAGGATATGATGAATATAACACATATCTGTACGATCCGCAGAAAGGGGAAACTTATCCTTACGGTATGAATGACAGTACGGAGCTGTTTGAAAAGGCCGGCAATATTTTTATAAGTTATGTTGAGAAACTGAAGCTTTAAAGTGGCTGTTGGGAAAGCCGGTACAGTCCGATATTGAACATGTATGCAAAAAATGCTAGATGTGAAAGATGCAGCAAAGTGGTGGTTAACAGTCTGTCTGTGGTGGAGGACAGACTGTTAAAAATAAAGCAACAGGAAAGGACAGAAAAATGCTAAGCGAAAGTATTAAAAAACTGGTACAGTATGGAATTGAGACAGGGCTGACTCCTGCCTGTGAGAAAAACTATACAACAAATCTTCTTCTTGATGTTTTTAAAGAAGATGAATACACAGAACCGGCAGAGGAATATTCTGATATTAATCTGGAAGAAGTTCTGAAAGAACTGTTAGACGAAGCTGTAGAACGTGGTCTGATTCAGGACAGTGTGGTTTACAGAGATCTGTTTGATACAAGATTAATGAACTGTCTTATGCCCCGCCCGGCTCAGGTACAGAAGTCTTTCTGGGAAAAATATGAGAAATCTCCGGAAGAAGCAACAGATTATTTCTATAAATTAAGCCAGGACAGTGATTATATTCGTCGTTATCGTGTAAAGAAAGACCAGAAATGGACTGTGGATTCTCCTTATGGAGCAATTGATATTACAATCAACCTTTCTAAGCCAGAGAAAGATCCGAAAGCTATTGCTGCGGCAAAGCTTATCAAATCAAGCAGCTATCCCAAATGTCTGCTTTGTCCGGAAAATGAGGGATATGCAGGCCGCGCAAATCATCCTGCAAGAGAGAATCACAGAATCATTCCGATCACAATCAATGACAGTCCGTGGGGAATGCAGTACTCTCCTTATGTTTATTATAATGAGCATTGTATTGTATTTAATTTCCAGCACACACCTATGAAAATCGAGAGAAACACATTTATCAAGCTGTTTGATTTCGTGAAGCTGTTTCCACATTATTTTCTGGGGTCAAATGCAGACTTACCGATTGTGGGAGGTTCTATTCTCAGTCACGATCATTTCCAGGGCGGCCATTATACGTTTGCTATGGCAAAGGCTGAAATTGAGAAATATGTAACTATTCCGGGCTATGAGGATGTGGAGGCTGGTATTGTAAAATGGCCGCTGTCTGTACTTCGTATCCGTCATAAAGATGAGAAGCGCCTGATTGATCTGGCAACTCATGTGCTGGAGGTTTGGAGAGGCTATACAGATGAGGCTGCATTCATTTTTGCAGAAACGGATGGTGAACCTCATAATACGATCACTCCGATCGCACGTAAAAAAGGTGATATGTATGAGTTGGATCTGACTCTACGAAACAATATTACCACAGAAGAAAATCCTCTTGGCGTATATCATCCGCATGCACAGTACCATCATATTAAGAAGGAGAATATCGGTCTGATCGAGGTTATGGGCTTGGCAGTTCTCCCTGCGCGACTAAAAGAAGAACTGGAGCTTTTGGAAGAATATATTCTGGATGGCAAGGATGTTGCTTCTAATGAGAAGATTGAAAAACATGAGCAGTGGGTAAAAGAATTCCTTCCGAAGTACGATCATCTTGATAAAGACAATATTGAAGAGGTTCTTCATAAAGAAGTTGGAAATGTGTTTGTTCACGTGCTGGAAGATGCTGGTGTTTACAAATGTACAGGAGAGGGCAGAGCTGCATTTATGCGTTTTATTGAAAATTTGTAACCAAATCATAAAGACAATCTTTTGGGGTTGAAAGAATGTGTCCGTTTGATTATACTGAAGACAGCACAGAAGATGAAATAAGAACTATTTATTTTCTGTGCAGATGATGAAAGCAGGAGAGACATTAAAAAGCAGAGGAGTGCCTATGAAAAATAAAACAAAAAGAAAAAATAGGATTTTCCGGGTTCTGTTGGCCACAATGTTGATTTTGTTCGGAGTTTCATTTAGAAATGATGGAAAAATTGGGATTAGTGGTGTTCAGTCTGTACAGGCGGCCACTAAGAACGTAGTTGTCAGATTCTGGAATCAAAGTGGAAAAACATCCTATTCCAAGCTGCGTATAAAGGTAAGTGCCGGGAAAAAAATTAAGCTTCCGGCAGTTCCTGCAATTACCGGATACAAAAATCTTGGCTGGTCCACTCAGAAAAACGATACCAAAGCGGTATATGCCGCGGGGAAAAAAATACGTCTGAAAAAGAATATAAATCTGTACGCGGTGCGTAAAAAAGTTGGTATATATAAAGTTTATTTCTATGATAATACCGGAAGCACCAGTACAGTATTTAAGAAACTAAACAAAGCTGTTACAAAAAACGGATATCTTACCTTGCCAGAGCTTCCACAAAAAAGCGGCTATAAGGCAGTTGGATGGAGTGCCAAAAAGAATGCGTCCCAAGCGTCTTATACAGAGGGTCAGAAGATTCGAATCAAAAAAAATATAAAATTATACGCTGTTTACGAGTCAGATACAACATTTACAGTGGCTTTGTGCAAGAATAATGGAACTGTTTACAAGACAGAGAATGTAGCATCTGGAAGTTCTTATACATTGCCATCTGTAAGAAATGCATCTGGATACACCTTTATGGGGTGGGATATCCAGTTAGGAAAAAGCACAGCACCGCGTTATGAAGCCGGTGATACTATTACAGTAAACAGCAACATAAAGCTATATGCAGTTGTGTTTAACCGTTCCGCTGAGGAAGACCTGACTCTTTCAGAGCTTCTGCAATCCGCAAGCAGCTGGAAAATTGGAAATGGAAGCAATCGGGGTTACAATCACATTATTTTTGTAGGAGACTCCCGGACCAATCGTATGCAGAGAACGCTGCAAAATTTAAATTCAGGGTATTATGAGTCGAATCTGCTGCGTGATATTGATTTTGTATACGAAGAGGGAAAGGGCCTTGAATGGCTGAAGTCTCAAGGGCTGAATTCTATTCTTTCTATTGCAGAAGAGAATTATTCTGTGTTGAAACCGACTGCGGTTATTTTTAATCTGGGAGTAAACGATCCTGGAAATATGTATGATTATATTTCTTATTATCAGGAGATTGCTGAGAGCTTACAGAAAAAGAACTGCAAGCTGTTCTTTATGTCGGTGAATCCGGTGAACAGTAAGACAATCGAATATCTTGGTAAAAATGCAATCCGAAAAGAAGAAGTAATCCGCAAATTCAATTCTGTTGTGGGCAGTGCTCTTGGCAGCACTTTTGAATATATTGACACGTATTCTTATCTGATGGAGAATGGATATGGTACCAATATTAGTGGAACTGGAGTTGATCTGCCAGACGATGATGGACTTCATTACACCACCAAGACCTACAAACGAATTTTTAAGTATTGTCTGGATTATCTTATATTGCATTAAACGTTCAGAGAAATACTGAGAATGAGGCAACTTTGCAATAGGAAAGTACTTACAGAAGAGAAGATCTTTGTCCAAAAGTGTCGAAGCTTAACGGACAGGATCTTCTTTTATTCCCTGGAAAAATATCCTTGCGCGAATAAGAGGAATAGTCTATACTATAGAGAAATGAGTGTTTGGAAAAATGAGGAGAAAGAGGAACTAATTATGAAACTTACAACAGTAAAAGAAATTTACAGAGAACGGGATAAATACCTGGATCAGGAGATCACTGTAGGCGGCTGGGTACGAAGCGTTCGTGATTCCAAGACCTTTGGATTTGTTGTTCTCCATGATGGAACATATTTTGAGACCCTTCAGATCGTTTACCATGATACAATGGACAATTTTGCTGAGATTTCCAAACTGAATGTAGGCGCAGCGATTATTGTAAAGGGAACTCTGGTAGCGACTCCACAGGCGAAACAGCCATTTGAGATCCAGGCTGCAGAGATTTCTGTAGAGGGAACATCCGCACCAGATTATCCGCTTCAGAAGAAACGTCACAGCCTTGAGTATTTAAGAACGATCATACATCTTCGTTCCAGAACAAATACCTTCCAGGCTGTTTTCCGTGTACGTTCCCTCTGTGCATATGCAATACACAAATTCTTTCAGGAGAGAGGATTTGTTTATGTACACACTCCGCTGATCACAGGAAGTGACTGCGAGGGTGCAGGGGAGATGTTCCAGGTTACAACCATGGATCTGAATAACATTCCTACAGATGATAAGGGAAATATTGATTACTCTCAGGATTTCTTTGGCAAGGAGACAAATCTGACTGTAAGTGGCCAGCTGAACTGTGAGACATTTGCACAGGCATTCCGTAATGTATATACATTTGGACCAACTTTCCGTGCTGAGAACTCCAACACCACACGTCATGCAGCTGAGTTCTGGATGATCGAGCCTGAGTGTGCATTTGCTGATCTTGAAGACAACATGAATCTTGCAGAAGCGATGCTGAAATATGTGATCGGATATGTTCTTGAGAATGCTCCGGAGGAAATGAACTTCTTCAATTCTTTTGTGGACAAAGGACTTCTTGACAGATTGAACCATGTGGCAAACTCTGAGTTTGGCCGTGTTACTTATACAGAAGCAATTGAGCTTCTCGAGAAAAATAATGACAAGTTTGATTACAAAGTATCCTGGGGATGTGATCTGCAGACAGAGCATGAGCGTTATCTGACAGAACAGATTTTTAAGAAACCTATTTTTGTTACAGACTATCCAAAGGAAATTAAAGCATTCTATATGAAAGCGAACGAGGATGGAAAGACCGTTGCAGCTATGGACTGCCTGGTTCCTGGAATTGGTGAGATTATCGGTGGAAGCCAGAGAGAGGACGACTATGGTAAGTTGAAAGCTCGTATGGAAGAGCTTGGGCTGAAGGAAGAAGACTATGACTTCTATCTTGATTTGCGTAAATATGGTTCTACACGTCATTCAGGATTTGGTCTTGGATTTGAGCGCTGTGTAATGTATCTCACAGGAATGGGCAATATCCGTGACGTAATTCCATTCCCGAGAACAGTTAACAACTGCGATTTATAAAACGAGGTAAAAGAATGAGATTTATTCATCTTGCAGATGTACATCTTGGTGCAGTGCCCGACAGAGGCTGCCCATGGAGTGACAAGCGGGAGAATGAAATCTGGGAAACATTCCGCCGGGTTATTGCGGGTATCCGCGAAAATCCGGTGGATTTGTTATTTATAGCCGGAGATTTGTTCCATCGTCAGCCACTTCCATATGAATTGAAAGAAGTAAACGATTTATTTTCCAGAATACCGGAAACAAGGGTATATTTAATGGCAGGAGAAAGGGATTATCTGAAAGAAAATTCTTTTTACAGAACTTTCACCTGGGCACCGAATGTGACTTTTTTTCCGGAAGAGAAGGTAACCTGTGTGAAAGATACGCAATTCGGGGTATATGTTTATGGAATGAGCTATGAACATTCACAGATCAGACAGCCCTTGTATGATGGCGTACGCCCTGTGAAAAATGATGGAGTGCATATTCTTATGGCTCATGGAGGTGATGAAAGCCATTGCCCGTTAAATATAGCTGCACTTGTAGGAGCAGGTTTTGATTATATTGCATTGGGGCATTTCCATACTCCACAGAGCGTAATAAGAGATGTGGCTGCTTACAGCGGAGCTCCTGAGCCAATTGAAAGTAATGATCTGGGAGCGCATGGCTATATTGAGGGAAGAATTGAAAATGGAAAAGTGAAAACCCGATTTGTTCCGTTTTCTATTCGAACCTATAGTCAGCTTCTTCTCAATGTAAATGAAGAAAGCACCCAGCTATCTATTGAAGAAGCTTTGAAGGATGAGATATATAAAAAAGGCGGACTGAATATATATCGTGTAATTCTTCAGGGGAAAAGAAAACCAGAGCTTTTTCTGATTCCGGAAAAACTGAAATCCTTTGGAAATATTACGGAAGTACTGGATGAGACCAGACCTGCTTATGATTTGGAAGAACTGCAGAAAAAATATGCCGGAACTTTGATAGGAGATTATATCTGCTTTTTTATGGAAAAAAACAGAAATACAGTGGAAGATAAGGCCCTGTACTATGGTTTGCAGGCACTGCTGGAGACAAGACATTCCAGCTGACATAGAGCAGATAGTAACAGAAAATATGTATTGCAGTGTAAAAGTGAGATGTATGTGCGAGGGAATAAGGTTATATGATTTTTAAACGCATATTAATAAATAATTTTGGTGGGCTTCGGGAAAAAGACATAGAATTGATATCCGGAGTAAATGTGCTCTATGGAATGAATGAAACAGAAAAGAATATTGTGTTTCTTTTTGTGAAGAACATGTTCTTTGGAATGCCTGAAAAAATGCAGGAGAAGAACGGAATTTATGAAAAAGCAGGTACTGAAGCTTCTCAGGAAAAATATGGTGGAATTATATGGTTTCAGCACAATGGAAAAGATTACCGCCTGACGCGGGAAACAGGGGAAGGAATTCATAGTTGTGAGTTGTTCTGTGAAGATACCAGAGAAATTTTAAATGGAGAAAATGGAGCCCTCGAGAGGATCCTTGGGGGATTTAGTGAGAATCTGTTCGACAATACTGTTATGGTAGAATCACTTAGCGGTAGTTCTTCCAGGGAAATGGCAAGGAAACTACAGAATAAACTGTCTGTTCTCAGCAAAAGCGGAGATGGTCTGGTAGATCTTGGAAGAACGGAGCAGATGCTAAAGATGTGGCGCAAGGGATATCTCACCCAGAAAGAACGTGGCAGGAAAGCAGTTCAGAGAGAACAGGAAAAACTGGGCGAGAAACTGGAAAGCCTGCAGAATGACCTGGATGGACTTCGGGACCAGAAGGGGCAGGTGGTTCAGGCGCAGGCAAAAATTTATTCTGCAGCAGGGAAAGAAGAAGCCACTGTGATTGAAGAACAGCTACAGACTATAGAGAAAAAGAATCTGGGAATGGTGATAGCAGGTATTCTGGCTGTTATTGTGGGAATTGTTGGCATTGTTGGAAAATTTCAGTTAACTGATGAGATGTCTAAAATAGGAATGGATGTGTGCATCATTGCTGCTGTTGTGGCAATGGTTTATACACTTACTGCACGAAGAAAGCTGCGTATGGAGTTTGTAAAGCTAAAGAAGAAAAAAGTGTATTTGCAGTCACAGCAGGAAAAGCTGAAATCCAGTAAAGAAGATATTGATGGAATTTACGGTGAGAAACTGACTGCTTTTACGAATTTGCAGAGCGAATATCAGGAATTTGAGCTGGAAATGTCACTTCCTACTTCTGAAGATCTGGAAACACAGTCCTTGAACCTGGCTATGGATACCATTAAAGAGCTGTCACGCAGTATTTATCTTGAGAAAGGCAGAAAGATTCGGATACGAGCATCCCAAATTTTCAGGGAACTTACAGATGGAAAATATATAGAGTTCTATGGAGATGAGGGACAGAGTTTGGAACTGTGTCTGGAAGAGGGAACTGTTTTGGCAGAAAATCTGGAAAAGGAAAACCTTGAAATGCTGTATTTTTCTATTCAGATGGCTGCTGCTGAGTTGTTCACGAATGAAACTGTTTTTCCAGTTATTTTGGATGATATTTTCCATGGGAAGAATCAGGATAAGCTTATGGCAGTTTTCAGGTGGCTGAAAAAACAGCCCAGACAGGTGCTGCTTTTTACCAATAATAAGGATATGGCTGACATTTTTTAGAAAACTGTTACAGTGAATGTTAAGTGATCGCGAAGCATGTAACTGTGAAAGTACTGAACAGTTACAAATAAATGATAACAAAACAAGAGGCTGACACCTGGAAGGGTCAGCCTCAAATTATTTTATTTATTTCTCATACTGTGCCATATATTTGTTTACACAGCGTTTAATCCTGTCAACTGGATTCAGCAGATGGCTTACAGACATATCATGATTCAGTGTATCAATGATCAGTGCAATGTATTTGCTCATATCACAGGAAATGTAATATGGTTTTGCAAGAAGTTCCTCAGACTGATATACCATATTGGTAGTGAGAAGCTTGTCAAATACACCAGCAGCATGTGCTTCATCGAATTTCTTAAGGTTGTCTGTAAACAGACCGAACGTGGAGCAAAGGTAAATTCTGCCGGCACCCCTGTCCTTAAGAAGAGAAGCAATCTTCAGGATAGTGTCACCAGAAGAGATCATGTCATCAATCAGGATCATATCCTTGCCTGCTACATTTGGACCAAGGAACTCATAGGCTGCAATCGGATGTCTTCCTCCTATATTCTTGGAGTAGTCAAGGCGTTTGTAATACATGCCCATATCAACACCCAGGATGTTTGCAAGATAGATCGCACGGCTCATGCTGCCCTCATCCGGGCTGATGATCATAAAATGCTCATTGTCAATATGAAGTCCCTGTTCATGGTTCAGAAGAGCCTTGATAAACTGATAAGAAGGCTGAACAGTCTCAAATCCATGAAGTGGGGTGGCATTCTGAATCTGTGGGTCATGTGCGTCGAAAGTGATAATATTTTCAACTCCCATATTTATCAGTTCATGAAGGGAAGTAGCACAGTCAAGAGACTCTCTTCCAATACGCTTGCTCTGACGACCCTCATAAAGGTATGGCATGATTACATTCACGCGGCGGGCCTTTCCTCCAATAGCTGCAATTACACGCTTCAGATCCTGATAATGATCATCTGGGGACATCAGGTTGGTGTATTTGCCAATTGGATATGAGATGTTGTAGTTACATACATCTACAAGAATATAAACATCATCTCCTCGCACGGACTCGGTGATCACACATTTACCTTCTCCGGAACCGAAACGAGGGTTCTGAACTTTGATTGTATAGGAATCTCTTTTGTATCCTTCAAAGGCGAAAGAATCTGATTCTGAATGCTCACGCTCCTTACGCCACTTAACGAGCCATTCGTCGACTTTCTGTCCAAGGCTCCTGCAGCTTTCCAAAGGAACTAATCCCAGTCTTCCAACGGGAAGTGTAGTCAATTCTTCTTGTGCCATTCTTTACTTTCCTCCTAAAAAAATTTTCTGAATGCGGATATCTTTTCCCACAAGCTTGGTCATCTGATAGTTGCTGGCGATGCGGGAAAAGGTTCTCTCAGAATAAGTTGCTGAGAAATCTTCCAGCTTCAGGTTTGTGGAAATAATCGTAGATTTCTTGCGCATGATCCGCTCATTGATGCACAGGAAAAGCTGTGAAGATACAAAGCTGTTGGTAAGCTCTGTACCCAGGTCATCAATAATCAGCAGGTCACAGTCAAAAATCGGTTCATCATCGGGAGCGTCGCTGCCTCTGGAAAAAGCAGAGCCTGCAAGAAAATCAAAAAGCTCGAATGAAGAAAAATAAAGTACACAGTGTGCACTGTCCAGAAGATCGTGAGCGATGCAGTGGGAAAGAAAGGTCTTGCCCACACCTGTGTCGCCGTAGAAAAACAGGTTCTGGAAAGAATTATCAAAGTCAGCGACAAATTCCTTCGCCATCTTATACGCGCGACGTGCAGTCTCACGTTCGGTGAGTCCCGTTGAATCATTTGTTATTGTATCAGAATAAAAGTCAAAAGAAAAGTGGTCAAAGTTCTCTTTTTCAAGAATTTCTTTTAAATTTGACTGTGTATACAGAAGTTCGATCTCTGCCTTCTTGAAACAGGAGCATTTCTGGCTGCCGATATAGCCAGTATCCTGGCAAAGAGGGCAGGTGTAGCTCATCTCCAAATAATCAGCAGGATAGCCGGAAGAAAGCAGTAATGCAGTGCGTTCCTGGGAAAGCAGGGCAATATCATTGCGAAGATCTTCAATGCCGACTTCCTGGCGGCTGATCAGGGCCCGGGCCTTCCTGGCACTTAAAGTAGCTACTTCCTCGTCGATTTCACGCAGACGGGGAATTTTCTCATAGGCTTCAGCAAGATGCTCTTCCTGTATGCGGCGGTTCCTGGCCTGGCGACGGTTGTATTCCCGCATTATAGTATCGTATTGGTAATTCTGTAAGGGCATGTAAATTCTCCTTCCAGGTTATAAGACGTTAGAGCCTGTTTGAAAAATCATTCCCGCAATCTGCACGCCCCACTTTGCGGTATATTTTGCCCGAATTCAGTTGCCGTAGCCCGCTACGGCGCCCTCATCCGGACAAAATCTCCCACAAATTGTGACGCACATCTTGCAGAAAGCCTTTTTCAAACATGCTCTAGTATGTGTTTTAAATAAAAATCTGTTTCCAGGATTTAATTTGGTTTGTTAAGCAGTTTCTTCTCATATTCAGCAAAATCGTAGTCACGCTGATGGAAATTGTTAAAGCGGTTTGGGGCTGCGGATTTCGGCTTGTCTGCCTTCGACACTGCTTTTTCCAGCTTGCGCTTCTGGTGCTGGGCATCCTGAAGACGGACATCCCCTAAAGTTCGGATGTTTTTATCCTTCCAGCGCTGCAGAATTTTGTCTGCATATGGAAAACTTGGCTGTCCAGTCTGCAGAATTGTCCGTGAGCAGGCTTCCTGAATCAATTCCATGGCAAAACCATAGTCCCTGGTCCAGGTATTGATCAGCGAAATTTCCGCGTCTGAAGGATTGCGGTTGGCAATTCCCATCGCTTTCAGAACAGAAAAATATTCTTTGCTGTAGCGGGAGGTGGAATCCTTTGCCATTTCAACTGTGGTAATTCCTTCCTCCTTCCATGCCATGGCAACCGTCTCGATATAACGGATGCTGCGGTGGTCACGTCCTACACAGTATTCGATCAGATAATCGATCAAATCTACAGACATGTGCAGCTCGTCGTAGAAAAACAGGATTTTGCGTGTCTCTGTGGGGGTGAGCGTTTTGCCGAGGTATTGCTCGGCAATGTAAAGAAGCTGGATAATATCTTCATTCTGTTTCAGCTCCTTCACCCGATCCGGGGTAAGCGCTTTCGTTTCGGAAAGTGGTTTGGAGAAAGAAGGGGGGACAGGCAGATCGGTGCTGCGGCGGGAGACCTGATCAGTCTGCAACGGTTTATCAGTGGGGACACTGGGAATGCCGGCTGTGGGTTCTGGGGCAGAAATGTGATAAGCATCAGGCACATCTCCGAGCGAACCAGCGTTACAGATACCTGCGGGAGTCACCGTAGCCAGCATATCTGCTTCATTCCACGGTGCCTGTAAGGTAATTCCTGTCAATTCAGCTTCCTCGTATAAGAGGGTAATCAGCTTCTCAGACTCCCAGTATTTCAGCGCACGGAGGATATCTCCTTCTGTACAGAACAGGGAATCTGCCATCTGGGAAAGCCCGAAAGCTTCCTCCGGGCGGCCAAGCATACGGAGCAGATAAATATAGACTTTTACAAATTCTCCATTTGCCTTTGGCATAAAACGGTCGATAAAAATATTGGATAAAATGGTGGCATCATTAAGCCCTGTACTATGTAACCTGATCATGGAAACACTCCTTATCTGGGAATATGAATCATCACTGTTCATTGTGTTTGCATTATAGCACACCCCTTTTTAAATGAGAATAGGAGATTTTTTGCCGGGATTTTTACAAAATGTGTGTGGACTACTATGTGGATAATGTGGATAATGTGGAAACCAAGTTGCACATAATGTTTATGGGAAACCCGAAAAATGCGGAAAATTAAAGAAAAACTGTGATTTTTGTCGAGTTATGTCGTAGTATTATGTTAAGCACTTTATACACATAAGAATCCACATGCAGGCCAGTGCAAAAATGTGCATAAGCCTGTGGATAATGTGGATAACTATTAAATTGCTTGAATTTCCAAGCTTTTTTCAATGTGGATAATTATTTTTGGCAAAAACAGTCTGTGACCGTGGATATGAGAAGGTATGCACGTTTTGCCAGGAAAAACAGATCAGAGACAATAAAAATGGTAAAACAAAAACAGCGGATGCCAGGTCTTAAAAGGACATGACAACCGCTGAAATTGCAATCAATTATTTTCCAAGTAACTGTTCTCCGATTTTAACAACATCTCCGGCACCCATTGTGATCAACAGATCTCCGGCTTCACAATTATTCAGCAGGAAATTCTCAATCTCATCAAAGGTTGGGAAATATTCGCATGGAGTACCAAGCTCCTGGATCCGTGCCTGCAGATCCTTGGAAGAGATTCCAAGATTATCTGTTTCTCTTGCTGCATAAATGTCTGCCAGAACCACATGATCGGCAAGCTTAAGAGCCTGTGCAAATTCCGGAAGAAGAGCCTTGGTACGTGTGTAAGTATGAGGCTGGAATACGCACCACAGCTTCTTGTGTGGATAATTGTGTGCAGCGTTTAAAGTAGCTTGGATTTCTGTTGGATGATGCGCATAATCATCAACAATGGTAACGCCTGCTACTTCGCCTTTATACTGGAAACGGCGATCTGTTCCTGTGAAACTGCCAAGTCCTTTGACAATGACATCATTCGGAATCTGAAGAAGCCGAGCCAGAGCAATTGCTGCCAGGGCATTGGAAACATTGTGGCTGCCCGGAACTTTCAGATAGAAACTGCCGGCCTTTCTGCCATCCTTCAGAACGGTAAAGGATGCATGTCCATATTTGTCATAAGTGATATCTGTGGCCTGATACTGAGCTTCATGCTCCAGACCATATGTAATAATTTTACATGAAAGGTCTTTGATAATATCCTGATAATGCAGCGTATCCGCATTGATGATCAGGGCTCCGTCTGCGGGAAGCAGCTGGGCAAATCTGCGGAAGGAATGACGGATATCATCAATATCCTTAAAAAAGTCCAGATGGTCAGCATCAATGTTCAGGATCACACTGATCTTCGGGAAAAAGCTTAAAAAGCTGTTGGTATACTCACAGGCTTCTGTGACAAATGTTTCGGACTGACCTACTCGGATATTTCCCCCGATAGAAGGAAGAATGCCGCCAACACTGATGGTCGGATCCGCATCTGCTTCCAGAAGAATCTGGGAGATCATGGAAGTAGTGGTGGTCTTGCCATGGGTTCCGGAAACTGCGATTGGGGTATCGTAGTTGCGCATGATCTGACCAAGAAGCTGGGCTCTGGTCAGCATTGGAATGCCTTTTTCCACTGCACTGGCATATTCCGGGTTATCCGGATGAATGGCTGCAGTGTAAACTACAAGTTCTACATCGTCTGTAATATTGGAAGCGCGCTGTCCGTAAAAGATGCGTGCACCTTTCCTGGTAAGGGAATCCGTAAGCGGGCTTTCTTTGGAATCAGAGCCGGAAACCTTGAAATCCTCGCCGAGAAGGATCTCAGCAAGTCCGCTCATGCTGATTCCGCCAATACCGATAAAATGGATATGAAGCGGTTTATGGAAGTCTATCTGATACATGTTAATCTCCTTATGCTAATCATTTTTGAAGCGATTCAATATTCATTGAAGGAAAAGCCTCCTGAATCGTTATGAATTTTTACAATTACTTTCATTTATTATACCCCGAACTGTGAAAATTGCAAAGTATTTCTTTGGATAGTCGGTAACCAATACAATAATTTCCCTTTCCTACAGTGTCGCTGTTCACGATTTTCACAGCAGTATGCTTCGCAAAACACAGTAATACTACTGTACAAAATGAATAAAAAAAACAATCAGAGATTCGGTTGTGTCGAAAAAACATGTACAATAACGATAAAAAAAGTAAAATATCAACAAATAAATTGTAAAATATGTTTATTAAATATGGGAAGTATGGTATAATGATAAATCATAACTACAACAAGAGGTGATAGCATGATTAAAAAAGAAATGATTGCCATGCTCTTAGCCGGCGGCCAAGGCAGCAGACTTGGGGTACTGACAGAAAAAGTGGCCAAACCAGCAGTAGCTTTTGGAGGTAAGTACCGTATCATTGATTTTCCGTTAAGTAACTGTATTAATTCAGGAATTGATACAGTTGGAGTCCTGACACAGTATCAGCCTCTGAGACTGAATACCCATATCGGTATCGGTGTTCCGTGGGACCTGGACAGAACTGAAGGCGGTGTAACCGTACTTCCACCTTATGAGAAGAGCACAAACAGCGAGTGGTACACAGGAACAGCCAATGCCATTTTCCAGAATATGGCGTATATGGAGCAGTACAATCCCGATTATGTGCTTATCCTTTCAGGAGATCATATATATAAGATGGATTACGAGGTTATGCTCGACTTCCACAAGGCAAATAAGGCGGATGTGACCATTGCCTGTATGCCTGTACCTATTGAGGAAGCCAGCCGTTTCGGCATCATGGTAACGGATGAGACTTTCCGTGTAACTGAATTTGAGGAGAAACCAGAGCATCCAAGCAGCAATCTGGCATCTATGGGAATTTATATTTTCAGCTGGCCGGTTCTGAAGGAAGCGCTTTACGCACTGAAGGATCAGCAGAGTTGTGACTTTGGTAAACATATTCTTCCATATTGCAAGGATAAAGGACAGCGCCTTTTCGCCTATGAATACAATGGCTACTGGAAAGATGTTGGAACTCTTGGTTCCTACTGGGAAGCAAATATGGAACTGATTGATATTATTCCTGAGTTTAATCTTTATGAGGAATTCTGGAAGATTTACACCAAGGGGGATATCATCCAGCCGCAGTATATTTCAGAAGAGGCCGTTCTGGACAGATGTCTTATCGGTGAAGGCTCTGAAATCTATGGCGAAGTACATAATTCTGTAATCGGATCGAATGTTGTGATCGGAAAGGGCAGTGTGATCCGGGATTCCATTATCATGCGGAATACAACCATCGGTGAGAATGTAAACATGGAAAAGGCAATTGTGGCAGAGGACGTAACCATAGGAAATGATGTGGTTCTTGGCTGCGGCGAGGAAGCACCTAATATAAAGAAACCTGCGGTATATGCATTTGGCATTGCGACCATAGGAGAAGGCTCCGTGATTCCGGATAATGTTAAGATTGGAAAGAACACGGCGATTTCCGGTGTGACCACCCAGGCAGATTATCCGGATGGCATTCTGGAAAGCGGACAGGTAATTGCAACAAAGGACGGTGACAAAGCATGAGAGCAATCGGAATTATTTTAGCCGGCGGTAACAATAACCGCATGAGAGAATTATCAGACAAAAGGGCAATTGCAGCAATGCCTATTGCCGGAAGCTACAGAAGCATAGATTTTGCCCTGAGTAATATGGCGAACTCCCGCATTCAGAAAGTAGCTGTACTGACTCAGTACAATGCACGTTCCCTGAATGAGCATTTAAGCTCCTCCAAATGGTGGGATTTCGGAAGAAAGCAGGGCGGTCTTTTCGTATTTACTCCTACTATCACCAAAGAAAACGGTTTCTGGTATCAGGGAACTGCAGATGCTATTTATCAGAATCTCAATTTCCTGAAGAACAGTCATGAGCCATATGTTGTCATCGCATCCGGTGACTGCGTGTACAAGATGGACTATAACAAGGTTCTGGAATATCACATTGCGAAACGCGCTGACATTACCGTTGTATGCACTACATGTCCGGATCCTTCCGAGGTTGAGCGTTTCGGTGTCCTTCGCATGAATGAGGACTGCAGGATTGAGGAATTTGAGGAGAAGCCAATGGTTTCCCCATATAATACTATTTCTACAGGTATTTATGTGATCCGAAGAAGACAGCTGATCGAACTGATTGAGAAGGCTGCACAGGAAGGTCGAAATGACTTTGTAAAAGATATTCTGATCCGTTATAAGAATCTGAAGAGAATCTATGGATATAAGATCGACAGCTACTGGAGCAATATTTCCACTGTTGAATCTTACTATAAGACCAACATGGATTTCCTGAAACCGGAGATCCGTAACTACTTCTTCAAACAGGAGCCAGCAGTTAAGACCAAGATTGATGATCTTCCACCGGCTAAATACAATCCTGGCGCAGATGTTAAGAATTCTCTGATTTCCAGTGGATGTATTGTAAACGGAGTGGTTGAGAATTCTGTCCTGTTTAAAGATGTTTATGTTGGAAATAATTGCGTAATTAAAAATTCCGTAATTTTGAATGATGTATATCTGGGGGATAATACACATATCGAGAATTGTATCGTTGAAAGCCGGGGAACCATCCGGGCAAATTCGTACTACAGCGGTGATGGAGAAGTAGAGATCGTTGTGGAGAATAATGATAGATATAGCTTGTAATATAATAAGACTTAAAGCGCAGTAAATGCGATTAAGAGGAAAGGGGCAGCAAAAATGAACATTACAGACGTACGGGTGAGAAAGGTTGCAAAGGAGGGGAAGATGAAAGCTGTAGTCTCCATTACCATTGATGAAGAATTTGTAGTACATGACATCAAGGTGATCGAAGGAGAGAAAGGTCTTTTCATCGCAATGCCAAGCCGCAAAGCAACCGATGGAGAATATCGGGATATCGCGCATCCAATCAATTCTTCCACTCGTGACAAGATCCAGACGATCATTCTCGAGAAATACCAGGAAGCTGCAGCAGAGGAAGAAGCTGCGGTATAAGAAGGAGAGAGGTTTTTACATCCCGCATTTTATGGAGAGATTCATGAAATGCGGGATATTTTTTGCAAAAACATTCCTGTGATTTGCCCAAACTATTTCACGGTATATTGTGCCTGAATTTGTTCTATAACCATGTATTTCATTATCTTTCCAGATTCTGGATAATTGTGAAATATTACGTAAATGTTACAAAAGTTAAATAAAAGTGTTGAAAAAATTACGAAATATGTTATACTTGACATACGAAAAAAATAACGAGGTGTTTACATAGATGAGATTTAAAAAGATTTTTTCAATGTTGTTAACTGGAATCATGATTGTTTCTATGCACGGGGCAGTATTTGCTTCTTCTACGGAGGAACAGATCGCTGATGTACAGGCACAGAAAGAAGCTGCGCAGGCAGAACTGGCACAGCAGCAGTCCAACATGGCATCTCTGGAGAGCAAGAAGCAGGAGCTTGAAAGCTATCTGGAAGAGCTGAATGCTCAGTATACAGACCTTACCAACAGTGTATCTGAGCTTGGAATTCAGGCAGCGGAGAAAGAAGAGCAGCTGAAAACTCTGAATACCCAGCTTGAGGAAGCCAAGGCCACAGCGGACAAGCAGTATCAGGATATGAAGAAGCGTATTGTATACATGTATGAGAATGGAAGTGCTTCCATGCTGGAGCTGCTTTTGTCCTCAGAAGATCTGGCTCAGTTTCTGAACCGTGCAGAAAATATAGCCCAGATTTCCCAGTATGACAGAGACATGCTTGCTAAATATAAAGCCCTTCAGGCAGATATCAAGGCCCAGGAAGAGCAGGCAGAAGAGGAAGCTCAGAATATTAATGAACTTCTGGCAGAGAAATCTGCCAAACAGCAAGAGGTACAGGCACTTACTGCAAGCACAAATGAGAACATTCAGTCCTATATTTATCAGATCAGTGCCAGCCAGGATGAAATCAGTGCTTTAAATACACAGATCAGTAATGCAGACAGCAGTATTTACAGCCTTTTGCAGGCTGCAGAGGCAGAGAAAGCAGCCCAGGAGGCGCAGGTAGCCCAGGAAGCTGAGGCTGCCGCCCAGTCACCAAGTGACGGGGAAAACTATGGCACAGAGGAATCCTACGATGACTACAGCGAGTCTGAAAGTGATTCCAATCAGGACGCAGATGACAGCAGTGCCTATGATGATTCTTATACCGAGTCATCGGACAGCAGTGAAAGCTCCGACAGTTCTTCCGAGGGCAGTAGTTCATCTTCACAGGGAACCTACCTTGGAACCTTTACTCTCACCGCATACTGTAACTGTGCACAGTGCTGCGGAACAGCAGGAAACCTGACAGCCAGCGGAACTGTTCCTACAGCGGGAAGAACCGTTGCCATGGCTGGTGTGCCATTCGGAACTCAGCTCCTGATCAATGGAAATGTGTATACAGTGGAGGATCTTGGAACACCTTACGGACATGTGGATATTTATTTTAACAGCCATTCAGAGGCACTTGCATTTGGACTTCAGAGTGCGGAGGTTTACAGACTGAATTAAGGAAAAAGAATACGCCCTGACAGGATTAAGATCATTAAAATCTTCTGCCTGTCAGGGCATTTGTCTGCAATAATATATAGGGGGGATTGTTATAAATACGGTTCTCCCGGAATTTCCGGATAGCTTCCCATTCCGATCAGCAGTTCCAGGCCGATCTGTCTTGCCTGGAGTACAGCCTCTTTCACAGCACTGGCATCTCCGGAGAGGGCAAGGATAACTTCATTGGAATGGCTTGTACCGATACTCGGTGTCATATAGCGTGTAATATGAACTGCAGAAGCCTTCATTGCAGTGTCTGCCATTACAAGTCCAATCGCTGCCGGAGAACCTGCCATGAATCCGAAAGCTTCCCCTGGAACTGCGTGAAAGGCCATGGCAAGAGCACCGCCTGCATTGGCTGAAAAAGCAAACTCCAAATGACCGGATTCGCTGATATATAATTCTCCTGCATACTTATTAGTTAGTTTCAGCGCCAGCGAAATAGCGTGGCGCACATCTGAAACATCATTTCCGCCAATCACAATATAGTTGCCGTGTCCACCCCAGCCTTTGGTATCCCGTGGAAATTCAATGGAAAGAACCTCTGTGCCAGTGGCTTTCACCGCATCATCGACAGCAGTGATCTGACCTGCTGCACCTGTACGGGAACTGAAAAGTCCAAGGGTATGATAGCGTGTCCCTATATTCATTTCCTTTAAAAGAGTATCATCAACTCCTGAAATTACAAGTCCGATGGTATCCAGAACAGCAGTTCCCACAAATTCAGTGCGGGCGCATTTGGTACTGATACTGTGTACGTCCATGGAAAAAACCTCCGTAGCATTACTTTTCCTTAGTTTAACATGATTAAGGGAAATTGAAAAGCTGTTTATCTATAATATTGCGCCTGCGCCGTCCATAGTTGGAAATATTTTCCACTTTTATCGGCAGCAAGCTCCTGGTGAGTTCCAGTCTGAATCACAGATCCTTCATGAAATACAACTATTTTATCGCAAAATTTGCAGGAAGACAGACGATGACTGATATAAATGGCAGTTTTATCGCCTGTTATTTCATTAAATTTTTCATATATTTCAGCTTCCGCAATGGGATCAAGAGCTGCAGTCGGTTCGTCCAATATAATAAAAGGGGCATTCTTATAAATAGCTCTTGCAATAGCTATTTTCTGAGCCTCTCCGCCGGAAATGATAATTCCCTTTTTATTGAAATCCTTGTAGAGATAAGTATTCAGACCTTCTGGCATTGTGGAAAGGCGATTGTAAAATCCGGATTTCTTCAGAGCACTTTTTACTTCTTCTTCGTCATAATTGATTTTGGCGGCTACATTTTCTCCAAGAGTTAGGGAAAAAAGTTTGAAGTCCTGAAATACCACGGAAAAAATCATCATATATTCTTTGTAATTATATTTTCGGATATCGATTCCGTTAAGAAGAATTTTTCCTTCTGTAGGATCGTAAAGGCGACATAGGAGTTTGATAAACGTAGTCTTTCCACTTCCATTCATACCAACGACAGCCAGCTTCTGACCGATTTTAAATTTCAAATTAATATTTCGAAGGGCATATTGTTCACATCCCGGATATCGGAAAGAAACATTTCGAAATTCTATTTCATACTTTCGGTCACTGCGTTTTTCAGTAGTCAGGCTTTCCTGATACATGTTATTGGGAATGTCCAGAAATTCAAATGTCTGTTTCAGAAAAACAGCATTGTTTTGCATATCTTCAATGGTGGAGATACAGCCGGATACACTTGAATATATTTTCGTAATAGAGGAAATATATTTTGTAACCGCTCCGATTCCAAAGGCACCTGTCCAGGCTTTTAAGCATACAAAAACATAGGCAATCCCTGTGAAAATTACAGATACTGCGGAAGACGCTGCCATGTAAAATCCAACAGGTCCCTTTCCATATCTGGCAAATAATCCCTTGGAACCGAAAGGATTTTCTTTGCTCAGATTATGCTTTTCGCATATTTTTTCCTGTTGGTAAATCCGCATATCCGCTGCCTTTTTGCTATCATAGCCCAGACGTCCGTAATATGCAAACAAACGATTGGAAAAGGTATGCAGATCTGCACTTCTGACCCAGTATTTTCCTGCCTTTCCAGCGAGTACAGGCGAAAACCAGGTAATCAGTACCATAACAGAAATTATGGCTGTTACACATACCGGATTGTTAAGAATAACAAGTTTTTCTGCTGTTTTTGGAATCTGGCTGGTGAAAAGGGAAATGGTCATGGATAAGCCACAAATGATCGAAAATCCTTCTGAACACAGAGCTTCATAATTTAACAGAACATTGTATAGTCCCCACCCAGGTCCATTGAGATTTTGAATAATGGAAGAATATAACTCCATAGTTTTGCTATCATCTAAATCACAGTAATCCATATCAAAAAGTTTTTCGCACAAAATTTGCTTGATTTTCATTCCAAGACCTGCGCTCCAAGTCCTTTTCCATTTTTTAAGAAATGCAGATATCAAGCTGATTCCTGCTCCGGATAATAAAGTAATCGTTACCAGAAAACGAATGCGGTCAGGGCTTCGGTCGCCTGCAAGTTCTTCAATAACAAGTGCAGATAAATATATGATTATATAGGGAGTCAGTGCTTTCCAGATGGTCAGACTGATTTGGGAAAGAATTAATTTTGGATAATATCGGTAAAAAAGCTTATATGCTCTGTGATTAAGCTGCAGTGCTTCTTTTAACGATATGTTTTTCTCATTTGTCTTCATTTTCCTCATCTCCTTCCCTGTAATATTTGCTTTGAACCTCATAGAGAGCAGCGTATTTTCCACTTTGCCTTAACAGCTCTTCGTGAGTTCCTTCTTCCTGTATTTCTCCCTGCTCCAGCATTAAGATTCTGCTGCAGAATCTGGTAGAAGCGAGCCGATGGGAGATATAAACTGAGGATTTTCCTTTTGTCATTTCGTCATATTTCTGATAAATGTCTGCTTCAGCAATGGAATCGAGTGCGGCAGTTGGTTCGTCCAATATAATAAAAGGGGCATCTTTATATAATGCGCGGGCGAGCATAAGGCGCTGTGTTTCTCCACCCGAAAACATAATTGCATTTTTGTAAACCTCACGATTCAGAAAGGTTTGATACTTATCTGGAAGAGCTTCTATTTTTGGAAGCAAGCCGGCTTTTTTGATACAATTTTTCACCTGTTTCAGGTCGAAATTTTCTGTTTGCGCCACATTTTCTGCAATGGTTCCCGCTAACAATGAAAAATCCTGAAACACTGCCGAGAACAGCTTATAATAGTCTTTTCTGTTATAGTTTCGGATATCTGTTCCATTCAATTTTACCTGTCCTTTTGTAGGATCAAGAAACCCACAGATTATTTTGATCAACGTAGTTTTTCCAGCACCATTAAGACCTACAACTGCCAGATTTTCTCCTGGATGTAAGGTAAGATTTATATTTTTTAAAGTATCTGTTTCAGCTCCTGGATAGCGAAATGAAACATTTTCCAAAACAATTTCATAATTATTTTTAGCGTCCTGATTTAAGGTAAGTCCATCTTTGAAACGGAATAATTCCGGATAATCCAGACATTCCCGGACCGTGGAAATATCAAGAGACTGTCTATGTAATGTGCAAAGACCTTCCAGAATTCCTGTAACCCAGGTGGAAAAACTGTCCACTGCAGTAAAATAAAGCAAAAAAGCAGGCACATCAAGACCGCGGTATAATACCAAATAAATTAAATATGCGTAGACCGCTCCATTGCGCAGAAAAGTAAAAGTCAAATCTGCAATTCCAGCCCAGATATAAACATTTTCTGCTTTTCGATGAAATGCTGTAAATTCCCTGGCTGTTTTGCTGTATAATTCTTCCAGCCAGAAACGAAGACCGAAAATGTGGATATCTTTTGCTGCACCAAAGTCAGCTGCACGGTTTAATAAATATGCCATTTGATGTATATATTCAGCTTCTTCCTCCCGATGTTGATACTTATATTCATCTAATCTTTGAGAGATAAAATAACTGATTCCGGCAGTTGACAGAATGACCAAAATCAGAATTGGATGAATTTGTGTAAGAAGACCGGCGTAAATAAAAAAACAGACAATATTGATCAAAAGTACAGTTAGTGTATTCCAGATTGCTTCAGTGGCCTGATCGTTATTGTCCGTATATTCGGCCGATTTGGTCAGTAATTTTTTGAATTTCATATCGTCTATATTGGGATAAGATGTTGTGGATGCTTTTTTGTTTAAAAGATTTACAATCTCACAACGGACACTGATCCGTCCGCAAATTACGTTTTGATTTGCATAAGCCAATGCAGCTGATACCAGCATTATCATAAGCACAAAAATTACAATTGTAAAAAGCAGTTCCTGAATGGAAACATGATTTTCTATTGCACTTAATATGACAGGAGAAACATAAAGGTTAAGAAGGTTCTGTATAATGGTTAACAGTGCGATAAAAAAGCTGATCACCAGAACTTTCTTCTCCTGAGAAGTGCAGGCAAGTTTAATCATGAACCATATATTTTGAAAAGTACTGTATTTTGATACAGGATTTTTTTGAAACATGATTTTCCCTTCTTTCTTATTTTTCTTTTGATACCAGATTGCTACGTGCTTTGCACTCCCGCAATCTTCAAAAACATTCGTAATCCGCTCATTTTTCTTCGGAAAATGGCTATTTACTCATGTTTTTTGCGGGTCAAGAGGTCAAAAATCCTCTTGCAAGCGAGCTTGCATCGGCTTTTTGACCTTTTGACTCTGGTATCATTAAAAAGATTCTTAATATGATTTTACCAGAAAAAATATCCCCGGATTAAACCGGGGATGAATTGCATGTTTCGGGGGATGAATTATAACTGGGGCAGTAAAATCTCAGTGGTAAAGGCGCCCTCTTCACTGTTTCGGCTGATATATCCATCAGATCGCTTTACTATATCATCAATACGGATCAGCCCCAGACCATGACCATCACCTTTTGTACTTTTAAAAAGATTTCCCTGTTTTTTCAACTTCTTTCCCGCTGTAAAATTAGTGAAAGAAATGTATAACTGCGTGTTTTTCATGTCCATATAAATGCGGATCAGCCGTTTTTCTTTGGGAAGCTGCAGGCTGGCGTCTATGGCATTGTCAAATAAATTTCCGATAATACAGCAAAGATCAATCTCAGAGGAATTCAGCTTAACAGGAATGTCAGCATCTGCAATTACCTGAATATCTTTTGACCGTGCCAGTGATATTTTAGAATTTAAAATAGCATCTGTCATGGCATTTCCGGTTTTTACCACAGTATCAACTGTGGTAAGATCCTTGTCAAGAAGATCGAGATAATGTCTGATTGCGTCCCAGTTTTCTGTGGCTGCATAAGCCTTCATTGTTTGGATATGATTGCGATAATCATGGCGCCAGCCTCGCATCTGGCGATACATATTATCAACCTCCTGATAGTGAGTTTCAATCAGTTCCTTCTGATATGCAGCCATTTTTTTAGCTGCTTTTTTCGAAAATAAATGCATTTCAATCTCCCAAATCAGTCC